>CAYHRX010000046.1:0-6967 GCA_964359075.1 uncultured Chitinophagales bacterium | reverse complement strand
CCTTCGTACGTAATCACTTTGCCCCGAAGTTTACCAAGCCCATCGGTTGTGTGCAGGATGTTCTGCGCGGCAACGAGTCCGAGACAGAGGATCATCTTCGGCTTGATCAGCTCGATCTGCTTCTTGAGGTACGGGATGCACTGCTCGACTTCATCAGCCTGTGGCGACCGGTTCCCCGGCGGCCTGCACTTCAGGATGTTGCAGATGTACACATCTTCCCGTTTGAAGTTAATCGCTTCCAGGATCTTATTCAGCAGCTGTCCTGCTCTGCCGACGAACGGCTCGCCCTGCGCATCTTCATCGGCACCAGGAGCTTCGCCGATCAACATCAATGTTGCATTCGGATTGCCGACGCCAAACACGAACTTCGTCCTTGTGTGTCCAAGCGGGCATTTCAGGCACGTGCAGATCTGCTTGTTCAGGTCATCAATGGAACCTGCACTTCCCCACGGCTCATTCGTGACGGGAGGTTTTGCCGGAGCGGGCAACTCGAACAAGGAAGGCTCTTCCGCTACGACTTGCTTCTTCGCCGCCATAGATGGAGGGGGATACGTGGTGGATGATTCAGTCAGGAGCGTATCGCCAAAGAGCAACTGCTCCTGTTTGAGAAACAACTCAACGTCGTAAAGGATGCTCGCTGCATCGTTCGCATCGTTGCCGGATTGTTGAGCACGTTCTTCCATCGTCATTGCGAGAATGTTCTCCCTACATCGTCAGCCTGAGCGCCCGCCTGCCTCATTGCTTGCTCAGAGGTGGGCAGGAAGTCGAAGGCTGTCACGCGCGTAACATCCTTCGACTCCCTCCGCCAGCTTGAGACTGATGGGTCGGTCGCTCAGGATGACGTAGGTTACTTCAACATCGGTACAACGCGGTTCAGTATCTCGTTCGCTACATCAAACTTGGAAAGCTTTGGGAGTTGTTCGATCTTTCCATCGGCGCTGATAACGGTGACGATGTTGGTGTCCGCCTCGAATCCTGCGCCTTCCTCGTTGGCATTGTTGAGCACAATCGCATCGAGGTTCTTCGAGGCCAGCTTCTTCCGTGCGTTCTCAATGCCGTCGTTTGTTTCAAGTGCGAAGCCTACGAGCACTTGGATGGTCTTTTGCTCTCCGAGCGACTTCAGGATATCCGGGTTCTTCTTCAGAGAAAGTGTGAATGTTTCCCCGGGTTGTGCGTCCCGTTTGATTTTTTGTTCTGCCGGCTGGCTTGGGGCATAATCCGCAACGGCTGCAGCCATAATGACGAGATCTGCAAGCGTAAATTCCTTTTGCACAGCCTCCTGCATTTCACATGCCGTCTCCACGTCGATGCGGCGGACACCGCGAGGAGTCTTCAGCGCAACCGGCCCGCTTATCAACGTAACGCCTGCACCGCGCAGCGCTGCCGCGCTCGCCAGGGCAAAGCCCATCTTGCCGGAGGAGCGGTTGCCAATATATCGCACCGGATCTATCGGCTCTTGCGTGGGTCCGGCTGTTATCAACACCTTCCTGCCTTTCAAATCCTGATGAATCTTGTCAAGTATTCCGTCAGTAAACGCAACCAGTTTGTCGACTTCGGGGAGTCTTCCCGGCCCCGAAAGACCGCTGGCAAGCTCACCGGTTTCGGGATCGATAATGAAGCAGCCGGTTTCTTTAAGCGTGTCGAGGTTCCGCTGCGTCGTCTCGTTCTGGTACATGTCCATATCCATTGCCGGCGCTACTGCCAGCGGACAGCGAAGAGCGAGCACAAGCGTCGAGAGCATATCATCGGCAAGTCCATGAGCAACCTTTGCGATGGTGTTGGCCGTGGCCGGCGCGATCAACATGATGTCGGCCCACAGAGCAAGATCAATGTGCTTCGTCCACTGCGTTGTGGTGTGTTCGGTGGACGCCGGGAACATTTCAATAATGACTTCACGCTGCGAGAGCGTAGAAAGCGTGAGCGGAGTGACAAACTGTGTTGCACTCCGCGTCATCACCACTTGCACCTCGGCACCAGCCTTCACGAACTCGCGCACCAGCCATGCACTCTTGTAGGCGGCGATTCCGCCTGTAACGCCGAGGATGATATGTTTCCTCCGCAGCATGGAAGTCCGTTCTATTCTTCTTCTTCAGCCTCGGGCTCTTCTTCGGCCGGAGGCGCTACTACTTCCTTCTCCTTATACCGCCACTCGATTTTTCCTCCGAGCAGCTCATCGAGAGCTGTATCGGTCGGCTTCGGGCGCTTCTCAAACTCGAGGCTCACCTTAAGCTGGTCGGGGTTAACTTCACTCTCATCGCCTTCAACCTCCGGCTTCGAGGTGAACAGCTCGATGCGCTGGTTGAACTCGATTTTTGTTTCCTCGTTGACCTGCCGGGCACGCTTCGATGCGGCAACGATCGCCTCATGCACGTTCTTGGCCGTGCTGATGAAGAGGTCGAGATCAATGGGTTTGATTGGCATTGTGTCGCTCCTTGGTGATTACTTCGTGAGGTAGTGTTGTATCAAACTCTGCACGTCGCGAATCGCTCTCTCGAGATCATCGTTCACAACCTGATTGTCAAACGCCGTTCCCAGTTCCAATTCCAACGGCACACGGTCGAGTCGCTTCCGCAGAGTCCTGTGATCCTCGGTCTGCCGCTTGAGCAGGCGCTGCGTCAGGACTTCGATACTCGGCGGACGGATGAAGATCATCAAGGCGTCCGCGTACTGCCGTTTGATCGAGAGGCCGCCTTTCACGTCAACATCGAAGAGCAGATGCCGTCCATTGCCGAGCGCCCGGTCAACTTCCCGTTTCAACGTTCCATAGTGGTTGCCGTACATCTCCTCCCACTCGACGAACTCTCCCGCGTCCACTCGGTTCTTGAATTCCTTCTTCGTGAGGAAGAAGTAGTCCCTGCCATCAACTTCTCCCATCCTCATCGCTCGTGTCGTTGCCGAGACTGAGAACTCCAGCGACGGGAAGCACTTCATCATCTCTTTGGCGATTGTCGTCTTGCCCGAACCGCTCGGGGCGGAAATAACAATGAGCTTTCCCGACGGCATTGCTATTCAATGTTCTGCAGTTGCTCGCGGATTTTCTCCAGCCCCTCTTTCACGCTCACCACAAGATGCGCTATTTCGGATGCGCTCGACTTTGAGCCAATGGTGTTGGCCTCGCGGTTCATTTCCTGAACGAGGAAATTCAATTTGCGTCCAGCGGGCTCTTGGTCGTCGAGCGCCTGCAGGAAGAACTTGTTGTGGCTGCTGAACCGGACACACTCCTCTGTTACATCCAGTCGATCGGCCATGAGTGCCAGTTCCATCTCAAGGCGGTCTTCGTCTATCGCTTCGTTCTCAAGTATCTGTTTGATCCGTTCCCGGAGTCGCGCCCGCTCTGTCGGGATTTGTTCTTTCGACAGCACTTCAATGCGACCGAGCGTATCTTCAATCGCTGCAATGCGCGTGCGAAAATCTTTCTTTAATTCCTCCCCTTCGTTCCTCCGCATCAGCGCAAGGTCATCAAGCGCCCTGTCAATCGCCTTTTGCATTACTCCCCACTCATCTTCATCGGCATCTTCCAGCACGGGCTGCTCAAGCACTTCGGAGAACCTCAGAAGGTGATCCAGCTTCACCGACTCCTTCATCTTGACGGTCTTCCGGAGTAGGTTCAGAAGCTTATAGTACTCTTTGGCCGCCGATGCATTGATGGCAAGAGGCAGCTGTCCATTCTTCTCCCGCTCTACTGTTACGAGCAAGGTTACCTTCCCCCGGGAGATTTTCTTCCGGATAATCTCTTTGATTTCGTTCTCTCTTAGGGAAAGTGAGCGGGGTAAACGGGTGGTGACTTCTAGGAACCGGCTGTTCACGCTGCGGAGTTCAACGGCGACCGTAATTCCTTTTCTGGCCGCCTCCCCACGCCCGTAGCCGGTCATACTGGCTATCATGCTTCCTCTGTTTTTGGGCTTTTCATATCAAAAGTACTGAAACTTGCGTGGAGTTGCAATGGAAACTTTGGCACCTCTTGCGCACATGCCCATTAACAGGTTATCCACATCAAAGTCTGCTCTCGTTGGCAATAGGGGCGTTTTTGGATATATTGTTGATAACCATGCTAGGCAATTATTACACGCTGGCCGTTGTGGCAGAGGACCTTGATGTACGGCTTCGGGGCAAAGCAATCAACGGAGCATTTACGCAATCGAAGAATGAGCTGATCCTCACGTTCGAGGGCCTGCCTGGCGCCCTTGTGGTTTGCTGTCAGCCCGATGTGAATACCCTCTATCTTCATCCAGATTTCTCCCGTGCGCGAGCAAACTCCGCCAATGTACTTCATGGTGTTGTCGGTATGAGAGTCGGGAGCGTTTCAATCCAGTCAATGGATAGGGTGGTTTCTTTCAGACTCGATGCCGGATGTGCGATGTACGCACAGTTCTTTGGGTCGAAGGCAAATGTGTTGTTGGTCGATGACGGAAAAAAGGTGATCGATGCATTCAAAGATGCGAAGTCCGTAACGGGCAAGGAATACTCGCCCGCCGGAGGTGAGATTGTTCACGATGCAGCAATGCTTCAAGCGCTCGTGCAGCAAGAACCGACACAGACGGTGTTTGCTTCACTGAAGAAGGCGTCACCTGTGCTTGGCTCGGCACTGGCAAGCGAGATTCTCTTCCGCTCCGGTCTCCATGTCTCATCGCGAGCCCGAGATGCTACGGAAGAACAACTGCATCAACTTCAGAGATCGTTCACGTCCGTGATTGCTGAACTCTCGCATCCGACACCGCGAGTATACTTCACGAAAGAGGCGCCCCATGTTCCTGTCCGTTTCTCGCTGGTGAAGCTGACGCATTGTGCTGAATTTGAGGAGAAGGTATACTCTGACATTCATGAAGCCATTCGCTCCTTCATCTCGCGGTCAAAATCATCAGGTGCACTCAAAAGTGAGTCGTGTAGACTCGTCACTATCTTGAGGCAACGGAAGTCGAAGCTTGCACGCACCATAGCTGCTGTTGAGGAGGACCTAAAGACAACGGAGCGGGCAGACGAGTACGAGAGGCACGGCACACTACTCATGGCGAATCTTGCTGTGCTCAAGAAGGGGATGAAATCGGTCACGTTCGCAGATGACAGCCGGAGCGCGACAATCTCACTCGATCCGAAACTCACCCCCGTGCAAAACGCACAGCGCTACTATGACAAGGCAAAGAAGTCGCGGGTTGCATACGCACAATCGCGGGAGCGGCTTTCGGGACTCCGGGCAACGACCACCCTCGCTGACGAGCTTCTCATGCAGGCAGAGGGACTCCACACAAAGGAGGACGTGAAGAAGTTCATGACAGAACGTGCACACGACCTGGAACAGTTTGGAATCGGGGAGAAGAGCGAACAGCACGAGCAGCTGCCTTTCCGCATTTTCACTGTGGAGGGTGGATTTGAGGTGTGGGCCGGGAAAAGCAGCAAGAACAATGATGAGCTGACAATGAAGCACGCGAAGCCGAACGACCTGTGGTTTCATGCCAGAGGCTCAAGCGGCTCACACGTCATCCTGAAAGTCAACACAGGCAAAGGCGAGCCGGGCAAGAAGGCCAAAGAGCAGGCCGCTGCCATCGCCGCATACTACAGCAAGATGAAGAACGCAACGATGGTGCCTGTTGCGATGACAGAGAAGAAGTACGTGCGTAAGCCCAAGGGTGCTCCGCCTGGAACCGTTGTGCTCGAGCGGGAGAAGGTCATCTTCGCAGAGCCGGCGTTGCCGGATAACGCCAGATAACCCCGACAGACATCTATCCACCAATCCATTTATCCTCTGCTATGAAGCGCACACAGTCGCCGAAGATTCGACCTGAGAGCATGTCACTTGCAACCAAAACAATCCACGGACGGAAGCTCTACCCATATCAGGGAGCCGTTTCCACGCCCATCGCGCAGACAACAACATATCGCTTTGCCAATTCCTATGACGCCGTTAGGTACGCGCACGGTGACCCCGACGTGTATGTCTACACCCGTTATCATAATCCTACGGTGCGGGAAGCCGAAGAACGCCTCGCCCTGATAATGAATGCTGAGAAGGCCTTGTTGTTCTCTTCCGGTATGGCCGCAATCTCGTCGGCGGTATTCTCTATTGTAAAAGCAGGCGACGAAATCGTCAGCACACCGGGACTTTACGGGGGAACGTACAGGTTTTTCAGGGACATCCTCCCCAACTACAACATCACCGTAAAGTATGTGCAACCGGATTCTCTCTCCGGCTTGCAGCACCTCGTCACCCGCAACACAAAGCTTGTGTACTTTGAAACGCCAACCAACCCGACCCTGGGTATCGTTGACATCAAGACGCTTGTCTCCGAGGCCCGCAAGGCCGCAAAGAAGACCGGCGCCAAAGTCACGACCATGATAGATAATACGTTTGCGTCCGTGGTCAACCAGGACCCCTTTGCACTCGGTGTTGACGTCATCATGGAGAGTGGGACGAAGTATCTTGGCGGCCACAGCGATATTATGGCGGGTGTGATAGCCGGAACGAAGAGGTTTGTTGCGGACGTCCATACGCAGCTGAAGTACTTTGGCGGTTGTGCAGATCCTTTCGCTGCCTACCTCATGCTGCGAAGTCTGAAAACGTTTGAGCTACGCGTGAAGCGGCAGAATGAGAACGCTTTTGCTCTCGCGAAGTTTATGGAGAAGCATCCGAAGGTGAACCGCGTGCTCTATCCCGGACTCCCTTCTCATCCTCAGCACAAGATCGCCGGGAAGCAGATGAGCGGCTTCGGCGGAATGGTGACGATTGAAGTGAGGGGCGGCGTGAGGGCGGCAGTGAAGGTGTGCGACTCACTCAATGTCGCGCTCAATGCAATGTCACTCGGCGGAACCGAGACGCTTGTCTCCATTCCCGTGTATTCCTCCCATATCAACATGACTGAGGCAGAGCTCAAGAGCCACGGCGTTACGCCCGGCATGATTCGCATCTCGGTCGGTGTGGAGGGCATCGAGGATTTGAAGAAGGACTTTGCACAGGCGCTGGCAAAGGCATAAA
>CAYHRX010000045.1:0-12165 GCA_964359075.1 uncultured Chitinophagales bacterium | reverse complement strand
GAGTGGTCCCGCCAGCCACTGGCGGGACTACTTCATGTGAACGGGTCACTTGCTCTTGTCCGGTGATGGTGGTGGTGGCGGTAACTTCACCGGATTCTTCTTGATCTCTTCTTTGATCACCTCGATTGCCTTGTTGAGCTGATCATCAATGCCGGCGAATTCCCGTGCCGGGTCATTGTCAACGAAGATGTCCGGCTCGACGCCCTTGCCCTCCATGATCCACTCCTTGCCCTCAACGTCGTACCGCGAGAACTCGGGCCGGTTCAGGAATCCCCCATCGAGCAGTGGCAACGAGCCACGTATGCCGACAACGCCGCCCCACGTGCGTTTGCCGATGAGCGGTCCGAGCTTATGCTTGCGGAACCGGTACCCAACAATGTCCCCATCGGAGGCGGAAAACTCATCGATAAGCATCACCTTGGGACCGAGGACCATCCCGTCGGGGTCGAGGCTGATGGCTGTGTTGCGGGCGACTTCGATCATCGTCAGCTCGCGCCGCAACCGCTCAATGATCTGCGGAGACACGTTGCCGCCCCCGTTGCCTCGCACGTCAACAATAATGCCTTCCTTGCGAGTTTGGGGATAGAAGTATTTCACGAACTCGTTCAGGCCGTCAACGCCCATGTTCGGAATGTGGACGTACGCAACTTTCCCCTCGGTGGCCTTGGAGACGGTCTCGATGTTCTTCTGCACCCAGTTGTAGTAGTACAGCGGACGCTCATCGCCGGTGGGAACCACAACTATCTCGCGGCTGCCCGACTCCTTCGGTTGGGCATTCACTTTCAGCTTTACTTGCTTCCCGACCGTGTTGACGAGCGACGCGTAGATGTCCCTCATCTCATTGGTCGGCTTTCCATCCACCGCAATGATGTAATCGCCTTCCTTCACATCAACGCCGATCTCGGTGAGCGGTGAGCGCAGCTCCTTGTCCCAGTTCTGTCCTTTGAGGATGTGTGTGATGTGGTAATATCCCGTTGCCGCATCCCGCTCAATCTTCGCTCCCAGCAATCCCTGTGGAATGCGCTCCGGCTTCGGATAGTCACCTCCGCCGACATATGTGTGACCGATGTTCAGTTCACCGATCATCTCACCAATGATGTATGTGAGGTCGGCGCGGTTGTTGACGTATGGCAGTAACTCCTCGTATGCAGACCGGACCTTTGGCCAGTCGACATGGTGCAAGTTCGGATCGAACATGAAGTCGCGCATCTGCCGCCAGCACTCGTTGAAGATCTGATTCCACTCTGCGCGGCGATCGAGCACCATCTTCATGTCGCTCAGGCTGAGCTTGTCCTTCGCGTCGATTTTCCCGGTGGGCAGGTCGATGATGTAATATGATCCGCCGCCCCCAACAATCATCTTCTTGCTGTCGGCAGAGATTTCGTAGCCGTTGAATTCCCCAAGCTCAGTCTCTTTCTGTTTGTCGAGGTCATAGAGAAAGAGCTTGGATTTCTCGTCCTTGCTGCCGCTGCGGATGTAGTAGAGCTTGTCTCCGACCGAGCCAAGATTCCTGTAGTTCGACGCGCTGATCGGCAGGACGGTGATGCGCTGCTGCAGGCCGTCGACGTCAACTTTGGTAATCTTCGGTTCAGCCTTCTTGTCGTCTTTCTTGTCCGACTTTTCCGTATCCTTCTTTGCACTCTCTTTTTCTTCCTGCTTGATCTTCACTTCATCGCTCTTGGGCTCAAACGGCGACTTGGTGTCCTTTGCCAGCGTGAGGAGGTAGATGTTGGCCATATCGAGGTAGATATGGTTCCACTCGGTCTGGCCGTAGGTCGGACTGAATGTCCGGCTGGAGACAAAGAAGAGATACTTGCCTTCGGAACTGAACGTCGGCTGGAACGATCCAAACCATCCATCCGTGACGGAATAGGTTTCTTTCTTCTCAAGGGAGTAGAGATAGATCGTGGTCATCTGCTTCTCTTCCGGCTTCGCAAACGCGATCCACTTGCTGTCTGGTGACCAGCTGTAGTCCGAGATTTCCCACGCAGTGGCGAGTGCAACTTGTGTAACCTGCTTGCTCTCTACATCCACATACTGGAGGCGCAGCTTCTTGTCGGACCACACCAGCTTCTTGCTGTCGGGTGACCACAGGACTTGGTACTTATATGTGTCGCCATTCTTCGTGAGTTGGCCCGTTCCGGCACTTCCATCCTGCGGTGCGATGTAGATCTCGTCTTCACCCGAAGCATCAGAGATGTAGGCAATCCATTTCCCGTCGGGGGACCACTTGGAGTTGCGCTCGTGAACGCCTGATGTGTTGGTCAGGTTCCGCGTGTTGCCGTACTTTGCGGGCACGGTGAACACTTCACCGCGCGCACCAAACAACGCGCGGTTGCCGTCGGGAGAAATCTCAAAGTTAGTGACATCCTTGCTCACCTCGCGCCACCCGCCGCGACCGATATCGAAATCTTCTTGGAGTGAGATCGGCACCTTACTGACCTGCTCGGTGGCGAGGTCCATCTTGTAGACGTAGCCGCCGTTCTCAAACACAATCGCCTTGTCGCCAAGTGATGGAAACTTGCAGTCGAACTCCGTGAAGTTGGTCAGCTTCTTTGTCTGCTTGGAAGTGAGGTCATACACGAAGAGGTTCATGCGGCTGTCGCGGGCCGAAAGGAAGTAGATCTTGCCTGCCCCTCCGTCAGGCGGGTTCCCGCCCCACATCGGGATGATATCTTGAGCAGGATCGTTGGTGATATTCGTGATGGTCTTCTTGTCGAAGTCATAGATCCAGATGTCATCTGCCTGGCCACCACGGTAACGCTTCCATGTTCGGAACTCGCGGAACACGCGGTTGTATGCCATCTGCTTTTTGTCCGGGGAGAATGAGCAGAACCCGGCGCGGGGCAGTGGGAGTTGTTCCGGGATGCCGCCTTCAGTCGACGCCACGAAGAGTTGCCCGATGAAATCGTTCCGCTCGATGCGGCGCGACCGGTAGACGATGCTCTTGTCATCCCGCCATGTCATCACAATGTTGTTAGGTCCCATGCGGTCGGAGACGTCGTCGCGGCCAAGTGTTGCCGTGTAGGTCAGGCGCTTCGGCACACCACCTTCGGATGGCATGAGGTAGACTTCCGTGTTCCCGTCGTACTGACCCGTGAAGGCCAGCCACTTGCCATCGGGGGAGAAGCGGGAGAACATCTCATAGCCGGTGTCGTTCGTCAGCTTGCGTGCAACGCCGCCGGTAGCGGGGACCGTGTATAGGTCGCCTGCGTACGTGAAGACGATCTGATTATCGTGGATGGCTGGGAAGCGGAGGAGACGGGTTTCGGTCTGTTGGGCAGATAGAACCTGCGTTAACAGCAAGAGAAGCAATGGAGTCAAGAGGAAACGAGTTGGAGTCATTATGGTCCTTTCGGGAGATTGGGATAAGACGGTTAGTGGTGTTGTTTATACGGAGAAGAACAGTGTGGGATTCAAAACCTGGGATTTTGAAGGAATAGGAGGTTTCGGATTGGGATATACGCTCCGGATATCAAACGTGCGGGTTCCTACGGAACTGAGATGTATTTGCCGCTCTTGTCGAACTTTGATTTTCCAGTCCATCTCAACCGACCAATTTCCTGTAGCCCTCTCAAGTATCTGGTGATCATGTTTGCCGGTGACATTTTGAATGCGCCTGCAAGCTCACTGGCGCTGAATGGTCTCAGCGAGCAAAGCCTGTGAATGGTTTCGGTAATATATTCACGCTTCCTAGCCCTTGGCATCCTCTGCCTTATGGTTTTTCTCACATCCTTTAAGAGTTCGGCCTCATCCCTTAAGCTTTCACGCCTTTCTTTTATGCTTTTATCCACATCCCTTAACTGTTCCGGAGCAACCGCGGCTTCGAACAGATCCAAGGCCTCTGAAACCTCGCTCAGAGAATCTGGTAACCGATAGAAAGCTCCCCGCGTGTCCCTTTCTTTCTTGAGCAGACCCTTGTCCCGCAGACCCGTTAACACCTTGGTGGCGTCAGTGGGGTGCATCGGCACCAGCGAACGTAGGTGCTCGTTGTCAATCCTCTGGTCGTGTCTTGCTACGATCAACGAGACCTGTTCCGCCTCTGTCAGCCCAGGTTCGAGGGTGTGGAGCCATTTTCGATCGGAATCAGAAAAGAGATGTGCGTTGCGCAAAACAAGGCCAAACTCATAGCGCTCTGTTCCGATTTCCAAATTGGGGATCTGGAACCCCATTGTGCGCCACGCGCGGATGATTTTCGGAAGTCCACTTCCCGCCTCTTCCGCAAGTCCAGCCTGGCGAAACATGTATAGGATATTCGGGTTTCTTGGATCCGAACGGTTTCCGGTCAGCAGATCGTCTCTCGATACCCTAGAAGATCCAGGGTTTCGGAAATAGTAACCTTCCGGAGCTTTGATGACAAGCGATGAGTCAGTCTCTGCGTAGTCGGCATGCACCAACAGGTTTACAAGTGCCTCGCGTAGGGCAATATGCGTGGGGGTATCTTCGATTCTTTCGCCAGCTTCAATCCGATGGGGTATTGGAATATCTTCAACGAGCTTAGGGTAGAGTCTGAAGTACGCATCGAAGAGATTTCCCTCCCAAGGGATGCGGTCGATCCAGTCTGTGTCGCGAAGATTGGCCGACGTAATCCTGAAGTCAATGAGATGACGTCTCCGCCATTTTCTCATGGCGTGATCTGATCCAAACACCAACAGACCAGCGATTGTGGGATGTTGGGTTGTGTCATCGATGGCCTCAAGTGCTTGAAGAAAACGCCCACTGGAATAGTTGTTGAACTCGTGTGCAGGATTCCGGTTCTGAAAGCGCTGTCGGTACCGAGCGATTGAGTCTTGGTTTAGGGCGTCCAGCCGTAAGTGTGATAACACGGTGGAGTCCGCGGCCTCCACACTCGCTTCCCGAAACATGCGCCTCACTTCTTCGTCATTGCAGCGATAGTCACCATCGTGTCGCCGCACAAACGTTCCTGACATTGGATTCCCGTTGATAAACACGGGGCGCTTGGTTCTCGGAACAGCCGGTATGCGTACCACGATGATATTCTTATCTTCCAGGGATTCGATAGAGATATCTGATTCGTTCCAAACCTCCGTGCTTATCTTCTGTCGATTCCGACCGAGGTTGAAAAGATCACTAAGCCTTTGCTCGGGGTTTGTCACACCGACTGCTAAGCCCTTATTATCTACACCCAACAGTAGCCAGCCCCCCTGTGTGTTGGCAAACGCGCTAACGGTTTTCCACAGGTTTTGAGTCAATGCTTCCCTGCATTCCTTGAACTCCAGTTCAAGTTGCTCCTTGCTCTGGAGGCGGTCAATGAGTTGTTCAACGAGTGGCGAGTATTGCATCTTTGGCAATATGGCGAAGTTGTCGTGACCGGAGTAGGACTTCTGTTACCTCTTCATCATCCCCCGAACAATACCATAAATCTCCGCAAGCTCGATATCACAGTCTCTTCAAACACACAACAGGTTCTTGCGCAAGCAATGTCCGCAAGATTGAGAAGTCCGGCAGATGCAGTGCCTTTGCGATTGCCTTATCGATCGCCGCTCTCACTTCATCGGTGTGCATGTGAGGGAACGGCTGAAGTTCCTGATGCGCCAACTCATCATACGCATCGGAGAGTTGCTTGAGCTGGTCCGATGACAGACGGTCGAGATCAATCGTTGGGAGCGCGCCAAGTACAGGCTTCTTGAATTTCACCCAGGCACCCTCTGTTTCCTCCCGATTGGCAAATAGAGTCAACAACCCAAGCGTTGAATTCAGCCATAACGAAAGTACTTTCTCGCGTTGATGGCGAGTTCCTGACTTTTTCAGATGGACGCTCCACCACATATTGGACAGTACAGGCTCACTGACTCGAATTGCCGCGAGCTTTTGTGTATTCAATCGAAGTCGTTCGGCCAATAAGATTTGACCTGCGAGAGGCCACAAATGCTCGATCTTTCTGAGCGGCCGACCCTCCTTTGCTTTCTTGAGGTGGGTAAGGTAACCGTTCGGCTCTTGAGCAATCGTCGTTGTTGTCTTCGCATCATGATTTAGGAATGCCGCGTAAGCAGTCTTTGTCTCACCGAACGTGAATCCATCGTGTATGTCACGAGCATCCGGGCCGAGAATCCCAAGTTCGCCTATTGTTGTGAGCGCAACCTTCTTCCTTGCCGACTTTCCCGGAACCCAGAGATGTCCATCCATCAATTCCGTCGCTGCACTAACCAGATCCGGCTGAGCGAAGGCTGCTGGCCCTAACCATAAATAGTGGTCCTTTAGCTTGCTCCATGGAATTGCTACTGCTTCACCGACTTTTTGCTCGCCAACCATGATGGATGATGAAGAGTTTTCTGATGTTTCGGGAGTCGTCGATGCTCGTACAGCATTGAAGATAGCCAGCGCTTCGAATGCAGTGGTTGGATTTCTCCAAAGATTGAGTGCAACCACTTTGCCATCCGTTCTCGAGTCTTTGTCCTTGTCTTTCACGGCAACAAGCAACACTTCGCTGAGACTGGTGCTCTCGGAAAAATTCCAACGTTCAGGATCGTGACTTGCCACGATATACTCGACTCTGTATTTCTGTCGCAACAACTCTCGTGTCTTGTCCCATGCAACGCCAGAGAGCAGCGCTTTGGGGAGAACTAGGCCGATCCGCCCGCCGGGTTTAATGAACCTGTCGGCAATGGCAACGAACACCGAGCCGAGTCCCGCGGTGGAATTGGCTAGCACTTTCTTTTTCTTGATGAGTTCAGCAAGGCGTTTCTGCATCTTCTTCCGGTCCGCCTCAGGTAGCGAGCCAAACAGCAAGTTGCCGCCAACGCTTCGTGTGAACGGCGGATTCATGACGCAAAGATCGAGCGGCGGTACTTCAGCGTGAACAAGCGCCTCCGATTGATCAGCTTTCATTTGTTCAGCTCCTGTTACCGCTCCAAACAAATCTGTCACCTCGGAGACTTGTCGATCCTGAAGGAATTCTATGCTTCCCAATCTCAGATGCCGGCCACCATGTGGCAAACTAAAGAGATTCATCCTCTTGAAAGAAATCTGCGGTGCTCGCAGGGCAAGCGTTGATGCTGTAAGATGTATTGCAGAGGCGAGAACATCGTAGCCTTGAAGAATGTGCTCTGTTAATGCACGATGCAGCATTGCAAGGTCAACATACTCCGCCTTTCGCGCACGGGCTCGAATGTGAGCATCTGCGATTGCATCAGCGGCAGCCATCAGAAGTGTGCCTGTGCCGCACGTGAGATCAGCCACCCTGAAGCTGGCAAGAGTCTCTTCATTTCCCCACGCGCTCTGTGCATCATCTCTCAACGCAAGTTTTAGAAGCAGCGTTGCTGCGGGGATGCTTGTGTAGTATGTAGCAAGATATTTCTTGTCGGCGAGAAGACGATGATAGACTCGACCCATAAGATCGTGTCTCAGAGCGGCACGATGGCTTACAATTTTCTGCGCCGTCTCTGCAAGTCCGATGATTGCCCTTGCGGTATCTTCTGTTCCGGACAGATTGCCGAGGATTCCCCTGGCGATGTGGAAGATTGGGTAATAGTTGATGTTCTCCAGAATGAACTTCCATTGATTGCTGAATGTGGAGATGGGGTTCCCTTGGTCGAGCATCCCCTGCAGAGGCTTAACACGGCCTTCGTGTTGCGACAAAACCTCCTGGAATACGAGAGCATTGATGAGCACAAGACCACTGATACGGCTAACGGCAGCGGCTTCCTGAGGATTAAGCTTCGACTTCATTCGTCGTCCTCTTTGGATTTCTTTCCCCTGATTGGCAATTCCTGGATTCCCAACACCTCAGCGAGCCTCGCAATTGTTCCGGCGTCTCTTTCCGTCACAGCAACAAACTTCTCGATCCCTTGTTTGAGCTCGTCAACAGCCTGCGCCACGACATCTTCCTGTATGAGTTCACCAAAAGCACGTCGCAGAAACTCGCCAAGCCGGTCAACATTCCCCTGGTCATATCCTTTATCACCCGACTCGGTTACGACTGCAATTCTCAATTCAGCTTTGGCAAGTTCATCCTTCAATCGATTGAAGGGATGCTTCCGCAACGAGGAAGGGTACACCACGGCAACAGCGATGTGAACAATGCCTTGATCTACTCTCTTTCGAGCAGAGGCCAGAGCTTTTGGTGCGGCGTCATCCTGGTCGTCGACTTCACCCTCAATGGCCGTTCGCAATCCAAAGAAGTTCACCATAACATCCGGCATCTTGCGGGTGTCTTTGGGTGAAGTTTTTAGAACGTCTTCCGGTGCGGAGATAATGCCGCGCTCTTGCAGTAGCTGTGCAAGAACCACGTTGAGGACTTCTTGTCGGTAGTTATGAATCATGAAGGAGGAAACGAGATCAGATGTGAACCGGTCGGCTTGAAATATAACCCAAATCAACGGAAAAGCAACGCCCAAAACAAAACCCCCTCCGAAACCGGAGAGGGTCGAACGAGTCAAAGCCAAGGGGAGGTTACGCTACTGCTGTGCTTCCATTGCCTTTTGATTGGATATACTTGTGAATTGCATCCGCCGCCACCCTCCCATCGCGCATGGCGAGGATGACCGTGGCACCGCCGCGGGCAAGGTCACCTCCCGCAAACACGCCCTCTCTGCTTGTCATCTGCACTGAGTCGACAACGACCGTCCCACGTTTGCCGGTCGTCAGGCCGGGAGTGGTGGATTGTATGATCGGGTTTGGCGCCTGGCCCACAGCTTCGACAACTGTCTGCACCGGCAGCACAAACTCAGAGCCTTTGATCGGAACCGGCCTCCGCCGTCCTGATTCGTCGGGCTCGCCGAGTTCCATGTGCAGACATTCGATGCCGCGCACCCAGTTGTTCCCATCGCTCAGGATGCGTGTGGGGTTAGTGAGCAGGTGAAACTCGATGCCCTCTTCTTCGGCGTGGTGGATCTCTTCAAGTCGCGCGGGCATTTCCTGGCGGGAGCGACGGTAGATGAGATATGCGTTTTCCGCGCCGAGTCGTTTTGCTGTCCTCACGGCGTCCATGGCAGTGTTCCCACCGCCAATGACCGCAACTTCCTTCCCGACCTTGATGGGAGTGTCGTACTCGGGGAAGCTATAGGCCTTCATCAGGTTCACGCGCGTGAGGAATTCGTTTGCGGAGTACACACCACTCAGGTTTTCACCGGGTATCCCCATGAAAGTCGGCGTGCCCGCGCCTGTACCGAGGAAGATAGCGCCGAATCCCCACTCTCCAAACAGCTCATCAATCGTTGCCGTCCGGCCGATGAGGAAGTTCGTATAGATCTCAACGCCCAGCGCCATGATGCGGTTGACTTCGACATCGAGGATCTTTCGTGGCAAGCGGAATTCTGGAATACCATACCTCAACACGCCACCTGCCGCATGCAGCGCTTCGAAGATCGTGACCTTGTATCCCATCTTTGCCAGTTCGGCGGCGCAGGTGAGGCCCGATGGACCGGCACCAACGATTGCCACTTTCTCTTCCCTGTCTTCCAGAACCACCGGCGCTACGAAGAGGTTATGCTGCATTTCATAATCAGCAACGAAACGCTCAAGCTTGCCGATGGCGATGGAAGGATGCTTCTTGCCCATCGTGCAAACAGCCTCGCATTGCTCCTCCTGCGGACACACACGTCCGCAGATGGCGGGGAGGTAGTTGGTCTCCCTGATCTTGTTGACTGCTCCGACGTAGTCCTTTTGCATTATCAACTGTACGAAGCTTCTGATGTCAACGCTGACGGGACAGGCTGGGATACAAATAGGATCCTTACATTCAAGGCAGCGCGTTGCTTCAAGGAGCGCACGCTCTTCATCGAGTCCGAAGGAGACCTCCTCAAAATTGTGTGCCCGGACTTCCGCTTCCTGCTCGATGGAGACCTGACGGGGAATCTTCATTCGCTGGGATGGCTTCAAGGGGTTGATCACACTCATGCGGCAGCCTCCTTCAACCGACACGCAGTCTTGCGTTCAAAGCGTTCGAGCGAAACCTTCTCGGCATCAACATACGTCCTGTTGCGCATGATCAGCTCATCGAAGTCTACCTTGTGTCCGTCGAACTCCGGTCCATCCACACATGCGAACTTCATCTTTCCATCCACCGTCACTCTGCACCCGCCGCACATGCCCGTGCCGTCCACCATCACGGCGTTGAGACTCACGTACGTTTTCTTACTAAAGCTCTTCGTGAGATTGGCCACTGCCTTCATCATTGGCAGCGGACCGATGGCATACACGGCACTGATCTCGGGAGAAGTCTGGAGGATTTCTTTCAGCGCATCGGTGACGAACCCCTTCCGGCCATAGGTGCCGTCGTCCGTCGTTACAATGATGTGGTTTGAGCAGTCTGTCATTTCATTTTCAAGGATCACCAGGTCTTTCGAGCGTGCACCAACGATGGTGTGGATCGTGTTCCCTGCAGCCTGCAACGCTCTCGTGATCGGATACAGCTCGGCAGTGCCGACGCCACCGCCCACACATGCAACCGTTTTCCCTTCGAGTATCGGCGTCGGGTTGCCCAGTGGACCTACGACGTCAACCAGAGCGTCCCCCACTTGCTTGGTGGCCATCAGCTTTGTCGTCTTGCCGATGGCCTGAACAATGAGCGTGATAGTGCCGTGGGTGCTGTCACTGTCGACGATAGTCAGCGGTATGCGCTCGCCGTTCTCCTCAACGCGAACAATCACGAAGCTGCCGGGGAGCCGCTTTCTGGCAACGAACGGTGCCTTGATGACAAACTTGGTTATTGTGGGAGCAAGAACTGATTTGTGGACGATTGGGTACACTACTTCCTCCGGGACATTTGCTCCCTTTGCTTCGCAAGCAACATGCCAGCAAAGCTTTCCCTCGAATCGTCTGCAAAAAGGAGGAATCCCCGGAGTTCTGCCCGAAACTAGGGGTGTTGAAATTCTCAAATGCGAGAGAGGAGTTTTCGCCTTTGTGAATTTGTCGTCGTTTGATTCTGCCAACGCTTGCAAATGCGACTATAATAGGTTAGGATAGTCCCAGGCTACCTCACACAGCCTTTCAACCTTTCGACAATTTTTCTGCTGCACGATTTCTGCTCCAACGCGGGTACCGGCTGTACCCGATGTTCTTTGCTGTTTATTCTACAAACACCTGTTCACGATTTCGATGAGCCGTTGGTCAACCGTGCCAAAACAGAGTCATCGATATCGTCAATCCCTCAACCTTCTATCGGAAAGGAGGTGGCGTTACTGTCGATCCCCAAACATCCTTCATGTTCTCACGGAGTATGCTGGACTCCCTCTTACCAGCAGCAACTTAGTTCAATCTGTTCCGTCCGGACCGTGACTCGTCTGTTTGTCGAGACAGACAATCGCAACTGGAGTGGCGTCAAGGGCTGCTTTGCTGACTCGGTCGTCTTCGACATGACCCCGCTTGCCGGAGGACAGCCGGTGCATCATACTCCAGAGCAGGCGTCGATGATGGGACCAAGGACTGAAGTCGTTGCAGGCGATTCATCATCAGGCCGGCAACTACTTCGTCACGTCAAAGGACAGCCAGGCAGACGTCTCCTCCTATGGCATTGCGATCCACTATCTGCCGAACCCGAGTAACCAGAACACGCGTACCTTGCTGGGGAGCTACGACCTTCAACTGACAAAACAAGGACAGGGTCGGATGATCAACAGGTTCAAGTTCAATCTGAAATTCTTTGAGGGGAACAAGAATCTTGGAACCCCGGGCACGTAAGCGTCACCGTACGCGCCTGCATAACACTCTTTGAAAAGTCAACGCGACCGATTCAGGAAAGCTCGATCGTGACAAGACTACCACTCATCGGATTCTCCACAGTTGTGACTCTCATGCTGTGTGCAGTTGGCCCTGCAAACTCGCAGCCGCACGAGCTGAAGTTCCGTCACCTTACAGTGAGGGAGGGTCTCTCGCAATCGGCGGTACATACTATTGCGCAGGACCGACAAGGCTGCCTCTGGTTCGGCACGCAGGACGGCCTGAACAGGTACGATGGCTATTCATTCAGAATCTACAGACACAATCCGGCTGACTCGACCACGATCTCAGACAACTACGTTTGGAAAGTCCTTCTGAGTCACAACGGTGACCTGTGGATAGGAACCTACCATGGCGGCCTGAACCGGTTTGACCACATGCGAGGTCGGTTCGTGCGTCATCAACTCGACCCCGCCAGCCCCGGTGACCCCGGCTTGAGGAATGTTGTTGCTCTTCATGAGGATACCAGCACGCAACTGTGGGTAG
>CAYHRX010000044.1:0-12201 GCA_964359075.1 uncultured Chitinophagales bacterium | reverse complement strand
CCGGTGTTCCAGCAGATTGCAGAGGTCAATCTGCGCGAGAAACAGTACGAAGATGCACTTGATGCATGCGAGGAAGCTCTCCGGACGAATCCCAACAATCCGGAGGCTTTGTTCACTCTTGTGAAAGTCTATCATGCCACTGGAGATGCTGCCATGACCAAGGAAATCGCTGGCCGTTTGCTTGCTCTCTGGGAAAATGCCGATCCAGATTTTGTGAGTCTGCAAGAACTGCGCGATCTGCTGCGCGCAAAGAACGCTCACGTGGATCTCTTGAGTCGGTCGCGTGCCTTTGCTGCAACGGTGAGCTAGCCGATGGGTTTCAATTGCGGCATCGTGGGGTTGCCTAACGTGGGCAAGTCTACACTCTTCAATGCAATTACTGCTTCGGGTGCCGAAGTGGCGAACTATCCGTTCTGTACAATCGATCCCAATGTAGGCGTCGTCACCGTGCCCGAGGAGAGGGTCGATGTCCTGGCGAAGATGTACCAACCGGCGAAGGTTGTCCCATCCACAATCGAGTTTGTTGACATTGCGGGCCTTGTGAAAGGTGCGAGCAAAGGAGAAGGCCTGGGCAACCAGTTCCTCTCGCACATCCGTGAGGTGGATGCGGTTGCGCACGTCGTCCGGTGCTTCAACGACCCGAATGTTGTGCACGTGGATGGCAGCGTGAATCCGAAGCGCGATATCGAAGTCATCGAGGCCGAGCTCATCTTCAAAGACCTCGATACAGTTGAGAAGAAACTCGCCGACGCCCGGAAGCGTGCGAAGACTGGAGACAAGAAAACCAAAGCCGAGGCTGACTTCTATGAAAGGGTTCGAGACCATCTGCTCTCCGGCCGCCTGGCCCGGTACCTGAGCATTGACAGTGATGATGAGCGTTTCTGGCTGCGGGACATGCACCTGTTGACAAGCAAGCCAGTCATGTACGTCTGCAACGTGCATGAAAACGATCTCTCGGAGGAGAACGCGTATGTACATGCGGTTCGCGAGATTGCCGCCAGAGAAGGAGCGAAGGTGGTGGCCGCCAGCGCGGCAGTAGAAGCCGAGGTGGCCGAACTGCCTGTACGACCTTCTTCATCTTATAACCTTCTTCACCGTCGGTTCCAAAGAAGTACACGCCTGGACAGTTGCCAGAGAGACAACAGCTCCCGAAGCAGCGGGTGTGGTCCATTCCGACTTTGAAAAGGGCTTCATTCGTGCCGAAATCATGAAATACGATGACCTTGTCCGACTCCGTTCTGAGCAGGCTGTGAAGGATAACGGCCTGCTCCGCATCGAAGGAAAAGAGTGCGTGGTCGAAGATGGCAACATCATCTATTTCAGATTTAGTGTTTGATTCTTTAATCGGACAGTATTATCTTCTTTCCACACTGCAGAGGCTTTACACTCGCTCTCTACCACATTGCCCACTATCAAGGAGTCAGTTATGAAACCAACACGCTTGCTGTATGTTGTCTGTTGTTTTGTTCTGCTTAGTGTTTTCGTGCTGGCAGTAAATGGCTGCAAGGATGACGAAACTGTGACGAATCCGCCACCGCCTGCAACCGCCTTGTCAGTCTCCAACGCAGCGCCAACTGTCGCGGCTGGGTCAAACGTCCAAGTTTTCGTTCGTGGTGGGCGTAAGCCATACGCCATTGAGGTGCAACCTGATACGAGCCTCGCTACTGCGGTTCTTGGCAGTGATTCTGTTCTCACGATCTCAGGCCTGTCCTCGGGGTCAACCAGTGTGCGAGTTAAGGATGCCGATACGAATCGCGTCACGATTGCAATCACGATCACTGGCCCTATCACGATCGATCTCTTCCCGTTGACACCCGGGCACAAGTTCACGTATGTTGGCTATGCAACCGCCGCTGGAAGCGGTTCCCAGATCCCCGATCCGACCAATCTATACCGGACAATATGGACAATCCTCACTAATTCTGCTCCTTCGCCGCTCGGTGGGACCGCAACCGCACTCCAGGACAGCACGACAGGCTCATTCCTCCCGGCCGGGGTTTATGCCGTGCGGACGCTGCTGATCCGGAAAACCACAGCGGGTGACTTTGAGTTCATGCAGACTATTGGACCCTTCAAGAGAGCGTTTGGCATCCCGACCGGAACAGCGTCGGCGGACACACTCAAGTGGATTGCAGTTGCGAAGCCAACGACAGGTCTCAACAATCAATGGACGGCGTTTGACTCTACCTTCCTTGGGACTGGCGGCACGCAGGTCAGGCTCCAGATCTTCGGGAAGATTGAAACTGTAGAGACCATCACCGATAGCAGCACCGCTCGTCAAACGCATGTCGTGTATCGATCCCGCACTTGGCGCAAGATCACCGTTGGTGGAACAGTTGTGCAGGACGACGCTACCACATCCCGTCTGTGGCTCGAAAGAAACGTCGGGCCGGTGCAGATTCGCATCGTCGAAGACACTGAGAACATCGGGCACTTCCGTGTCCTTCGGTCTAAGAATTTCTAATGGCATTTTCTTCAGAAGGGGCTCCTTTGCGAGGGGAGTCCTTTCTGTGTTTTAGGCCGCGGCACTTCTTCAGATTATCACTACACGATTCTTAGAGATTACGGTATGCTACGTTTGGCATTCACAAAAGCCCTCTTCCACCGGCTTGTAATGATCTGCTGGCTCGGATTCTGCCTAACCTATAATAGTCACGCGCAATCAACGGGTTCAATCAAAGGAAAGATCACTGATCGCAAGTCAGGCGCACCTTTGCCGCTCGTGAATGTGGTTGTCAAGGGAACAAGTTTCGGGGCTGCGACCAACAACGAGGGCGAGTATGAAATCAAAGGTCTTCCTGCCAGCACATTTACTTTGGTCATTACGCTTGTTGGGTATGAGAGCCAGCAGGTGAGTGGACTCGCTACTGTTGCAGGTTCCGCCGTTACACGGGATATCATGTTGGTGGAGTCATCTGTCCAGATGGGGGATATCACGGTCTATGGCGCCTCACTGAAGGGGGAGAAGATCACGGATGCGCCTGCTTCTGTGTCAGCCCTGTCGCCCGCGGAGATTAAGCTCAGTGCAGTCAGTGGGCAGGTGCCGAAACTACTGGAGACCCAAGCCGGAGTGGATATTGCGCAGAACGGATTGAACGATTATAACGTGAACACGAGAGGGTTCAATAGCTCGCTGAATCGACGCTTACTTGTCTTGCTCGACGGCAGGGATTTGGCTGTTGCCTTTCTTGGCTCCCAGGAGTGGAACGGCCTTTCCATCCCTGTTGAAGATCTTGGAAAGGTTGAGCTCATCCGCGGTCCGGGCTCGGCACTGTACGGGGCCAACGCATTCAACGGGGTGATCAACATCCTTACACCAAGACCGAGGGACATTGTGGGCGGGAAGATCACTGTTGCTGGCGGGGAGAAGAACACCATCCGCACGGATATCCGATACGCTGTAGCCACGAATCAATCGTGGTCGTACAAGGTGAATGCAGGCAGGACCCAGGGTGATACGTGGAGTGTGTCGCGAACGCTGTTCCCGTTTGAGTACAATGGCCTAAACCCGTTTCTGAACACCGAGGTGGTTCCTTTGTACAGAGGAAAGGTCGCGTCGACCTATGGCTCGGCGCGGGTTGACTATGACGACGTTGAAGCAGGCAGCACAACTACGTTGGAAAGCGGAATCACGCAGGTGGAGAACGAAGTGTTGGTCACAGGCATCGGACGTGTACAGATACCGAAGGCAATGAAGCCTTGGGGGAGAGTGAGTTTTAATTCCGATCACTTATACGTCCAAGTATGGGGAGCGGGGAGAAGTTCATTGCAGCAGCAGGTCTCGCTCTCAACCGGATTGCCTCTGGACGAGGAGTCCATCATAAGTCAGATTGATGCACAGTACAGGTTCTCGACCTTGGAAGACCAACTATTTGTTATCCTTGGAGGTGCCCACCGCTATCAGTCTGTCGACACCAAAGGCACATTGATGCTGGCAAAGCATCACGACAACCTGAGCGGTGTCTATGGGCAGATGGAATACAAGATTCTGGACGAATTGAAGAGTATCATTGCCGGTCGGTTGGATCGGAGTACACTCCATAAGAGTCAGTTCTCTCCCAAAATCGCGCTGGTGTGGACTCCGGTTGTTGGACACTCGTTCAGGGCGACGTTTAACAAGGCCTTCCAGGCCCCCAACTACTCGGAGTTGTTCCTGAATGTGAAACACCCGATTCGAAACCTTGCCTACTTCGGGAACGATGAGATCATTGTAGAGAAGATCGACGGATATGAATTGGGCTACAAAGGTGTGTTCGGGAATGCATTGTTTGTTACTCTTGATGGCTATTACAATGAGTTGAGGGATTTCATAACCGACCTTGCCCCGTCAGTCAACCCAAAGTACCCTGGTCAGATAACCCTGCCTGGCGAAACGCAAACAAGAACTATCTGGTCATATGGCAATGCAGGGAGGGTCACAGAATCTGGGATCGAAGTGGGAGTGAACTACTATCTTGATGATCACTTGTCTCTGAGCGCCAACTACTCGTTCTTCGACTTCAAGATCCTTGAGCAAAACGTTAACGATGCGCTATTGCCCAATGCACCGAAGCACAAGGTCAACGGGGGAGCGACCTATCAGGAGGAAATGTACCAGCTAGGGGTGACGATCAAATACGTGCCTTCATACGACTGGGCAGCGGGGATATACAAGGGACGGATTCTGTCATACACACTTGTCAACCTGAACGCATCCTACAAGCTCACGCCGCTATTGGATGCTGGGCTCAATATCACTAACCTTCTCGATCGCGAGCACTACCAGATCTTCGGCGGATCATTCATCGGCAGGCGAGCCATTGCCAGTATGACGGCAACGTTTTGATAGGTGTCTGTCGGCATCAAATAACAAGGCAAGCCACGTGGCTTGCCTTGTCTGTTTCTCCGAGAACCGTCGCAGAGATCAGCCTGGTACCCCAAGCTTCTTCTTTGCCTCCGCCGACATTCGCGCCGGGGTCCACGCAGGCTCCCACACAATTCTCACATCTGCATCCGTCACGCCTGGAACCTTGAGCACCCTGTTGCGCACGTTCTGCGAGATCAGGCCGCTCATCCCACAGCCAGGCGAAGTGAGCGTCATCTTTACTCCCACCCAATCATCGATGATCCTAATGTCGTAGATGAGTCCGAGGTCGACGAGGTTCACCGGAATCTCGGGGTCGTAACACTCCTTGAGTGCTTCCAACACTGCTGATTCTGTTATCATTGCCGCAGCCTGTTCATTCATAACTAACTCCCTGGGATACACATCAAAAATACTCTTTTGTCGTTGAATTTACAACCCCCCTCAGGTGGAGCTTCGTTTGGTGAACCATAGCTCCTTTAGAATCAGAAATACCATGGCAAAATAGCTGAGGAACAATGATATTCCTGAAACGAGCACAAGCCAGCTAAAGCCGGGCGAGACAAAGCGAACCAGCGCTATCCCGCCAAACGTGGTCACGACAGCCACCAGCGGCTCGACCACCAGCAATCGCTTCATCCGCTCCGAGACAAGTGAGGAGAAATAGAAGATCGCACCGACCACAAAGAACGCCAGCGCCAATGAGAGCACGTGGTTGTGGATAAACACGTACATCTCATGAGTGGACTTGGCGTACCTGATTTCTTGTGCGCCATCGGAATCACCGTTGCCGAGCATTTGTTCCTGAATCCCGCGAGAGGAGAGTGCCGTCGTGTGCTCGACGAAGAACAATCCAACACTGTACCCAATCGTGAGAACGATGATGAACGTGCTCAGGAAGAGTCGCAGTGTCGCGTCGGCATCTTTCAGTCGGAAGTTCACCGGTCCTGCCCTGTCGTCTGCGGCAGCCTTGCTTTCAGCACGTAAAGCAGACACAGCACCTTCTTCACTCCGAAGGTCACCGCTCTTGCTGAGATTGTCGCTCCGGTTATGTTCCTGATTTCTTTGCCGGGCCTCAGCCCGTCGCCAGGTGTCTTGTGCAGGAACTGCTTCCGCCATGATGAATTTCCAATCTCCCCTCCATACGATTCTCTGTATACCAGAATGTCAACATTCTTCACTGCAAGATCGGGTGTTACACTGACAAGGTACGTGATTGGCTGGTCCTTTCCTTTCACGTTGTCGATCACGGCGTAGCCGGCGATAGCGCCGTTCTCAACGGGGAGCAATACGTCAACGCTGTCACCAGTCCATCGTTGTCGGCACAGTGCAGCCACCGAATCCACTTCACGTGCCGACACGCGGAGAGCGATGCGGTCAATTCTCTCGGCCTGGGGGAAGACTCTGCGGACTGACTCCCGTGCGTTCTCACTCACTTCGCCGAGAGGGCTTGACTGCACGCCGGCAGCGAAGAGCAAGCTGCTGACCGCAAGAACAACCTTTATGGAGCTGCTAGAAGAAATAGTATCCCACTCCGATGTTTAGTTGTCTCGTGTTCTTGCTTGCGCCGCTGTTCTCTCGGTTGTTGAGGAATGTGTAATCGAACTTGAATGCCGTGTTGTACGTCGGCTTGTACGTTACGCCAAGGACAACATCGTTGCGATTGAAGTGGCGCAGATTCTGGAACCCGGTCACGGCCGCTTGTGTGTTGTACTTCTCGTAACGAGCGAACACGTTCAGTTCTTGCTCAGACTCGCTGCAGAGGAGAGGAAGGAAGTTGTACGCGCCCTCGATGTAGTAACCGAAAATTCTGTCAGCAACGCTCTTTTTCACTTTTGCATTCAGCTTGTCGGCGTCACTGATGGTCGCAATGGCTCCAACCGCTCTGAATGAGAATTCATCAATCCGGTAACGAATATCTCCGGACCAGAGAGCGACGGTCGGTTCGCCAATGCTGTCTTTGTCGGACGCCGCTCCACCGGCGAAGAATGATCCGCCGAGTTGCAGACCCAATGCAGGGGTGTAGTCCAGGCGCCCCGTAATGGATGGGTTGGCAGGATTGGATTCAAGTCCCTTTTGCCGTCCGCCGCGCAATCCATCAGAAGCGCTAAACCCTTCAGCCTTCAGCCCGCCAACAACGTAGATCTGGTACTGCACCTGTTCCGCAGGAGAGCCGTAGATGCCAATGCCCGACTCACGCCATGTCGTCGGAATGATAACTCGGTCCACGCTTGGCCGCTCCACACCATTGAACGTCGGCGGCTCATGATAGAGATTGATGAGTCCCACTGGCGGCAAGAGGATGCCTACGCGCACGCCAAACGATGGCACGATGCGATAGTCGAGAAACGCCTGTTCGATCGAGAGTTCGCCGCCCTTGCCAGGGTCGACAAGTGTGTGTTCAAGTTCGATTTCGGAATGAAAGGCGATCTTCTCGCTGAAATTGTGGCTGATATAGATGACGAACCGATGGAAATCAAGCATGCCGCGCCTATGGCCGTCCGGCTCATTGTAATGGAGCTCTCCGTATCCGCCGACCGTGGTTTTTGGTTCAAATTGAGCGAACGACGTTGAAGCCAGAATTGATGCGAAAATCAACAAGGGAACGCGATGGAACACTTTGAGTCTCCGAAGAAAGTGGAACATGTGAACAGCCTTGACGCCACTTCCTTGACAAACCATCGCGCCTTGAGTATATTCAAAGCGAGAAGGCACGCTGCAAAAGCGACGTAAGGCCTTTTCGAGAACTGGAGCGTGCTGACCTTTGCCGAGGTATCCCGAATACCGGGAGTGAGAGCACGCTCCATTTGTTTATTTCCTGCTTACAGTCCTTTTAATGTACTTGGGTCGCGACTGTTCCTTGATCTGCTCGAGCACACGCGAGGAAGCACAACCACAGTCACTCCCACACGCTCGCTGCTTTGCCCGTTGACGTCGGTGAACTTCGTGCCGGACGAGCAACACTGCAGTCATCGCAACAATCATCAATGAAGCAACCTGCTGCCAATCCATCTTATCCTCCAAACCCAAAATACAATCCAGCACGATAGACCACAAAAGTTACCGAGTACGCGAGAGCGGACATGTACCCAATCTGAAACAGCGGCCACTTCCATCCATTGGTTTCCCGGCGCATCACGGCGACGGTCGAGAGACACTGCATTGCAAGCACGTAGTACACCATGATGCAGATGGCGGTGAGTGCGGTGAATGTCGGAGCGCCCGTCACCGGGTTCCGATCGGTCTGCATCTGTTGTCTCAACGACACGTTACCTTCAGTCACCTCGGCGTTCTGGATGTTGTAGATTGTTCCCATCGTGCTGACGAAGATCTCTCGCTGCAGAAGAGAACTCACCAGACCAATGCCGATCTTCCAATCGAAACCCAGAGGCTTGATGATTGGCTCGATGAGTCTACCTGCCTGACCGGCGAAGCTGTGCTTCAACCGCTCGGAGGGAGTTGCGTTCTCCAATCTCGGGTAGCTGGCGAGGAACCAGAGAATGATGGACGCTCCGAGAATGATTGTTCCGGCTTTCTTCAGGAAGAGAACCGACCGTTCCCACATCTGCAAGGCAATCGATTTGAGTGATGGCATCTTGTACGGTGGCAGTTCCATGATGAAGACTGGTGGTGCGCTCTTGAGTAACGTCTTCTTGAACAGCCATGCCATTGTCAGGGCCATCAGAAGTCCGAGGAAGTACATCGAAAACAGAGTGATGCCCGCGAGCGAGAGGATGCCCAGGACGGTTGTGGTTGGGATGAACGTTGCGATGAGCAGCGTGTAGACAGGAAGCCGGGCACTGCAGCTCATGAGAGGCGCCACAAGCATTGTTACGAGTCTATCCTTCGGGCTCTCGATTGTGCGTGTGGCCATGATGCCGGGGATGGCACATGCAAACGAGCTGAGCAGGGGGATGAAGGATTTCCCATGCAATCCCACTTTCGTCATGAGTCGATCCATGATGAAGGCGGCGCGTGCCATGTAGCCGGTGTCTTCAAGTAGACCAAGGAACAAGAAGAGGAAAACGATCTGCGGAAGGAATGTGACCACAGCGGCAACACCGGCCAATGCGCCATTCACAATCAGGTCCTTCAAATCACCTGGCGGCATCGCGTTCGTGATTCCTTGTCCGATCCACGTGAACCCATCACCAATAAGTTGCATCGGCAGGTTCGCCCAGCTGAAGATGCTCTGAAATATGACGGCCATCAGCCCGATAAACACGATAAAGCCCCATACCTTGTGAGTCACAATTCGGTCGATCTTATCGCTGGCGGTGGGCCGAGCGTGGTTGTTCTGAGTGACGGCCTTTGTGCAGACACTCCTGATCCAATCGTAACGCGATTCAACAAACACCGATTGTCGGTCGAACCCGAGAAAGTCGAGTTTCTGGTGGTCCTTCTTCACATGCTCGATGAGCTCCGGTGCAAACCGGTCCATGTGTTCAAGCACCGCACTCTGGGAAGTCAAGAGGGAGATCGCCTCATGGAAGGCATCATGGTCAGCCAGTCGGTGATGCGTCTGCAACAGCTCAACAAGTTCTTCGCATTCCTCGTGCACAGGTTCCGGCAGCCTCCACTGACGTACGCGACCGGCGGAGAGGTTGTTCTGTGCGATTGAGCGCTTCAGCTCCGGAATGCCAACTCCCTTGCTCGCCACTGTCGGGATTACTCGAACGCCCAACTCACATTCAAGGGTCTCGATATCAACGTTGATCTCTTGTTCTTCAGCAACGTCAATCATGTTCAGAGCAATCACGACAGGAATGTTCCGGTCGAGAATCTGACTGACGAGATAGAGATTGCGTTCGATGTTGCTGGCATCCACGACACATATGACGAGTTGCGGTGGGGGAGTGTGAGAGGAACGCCCAAGGAGTATGTCGGTCGCCACCTTCTCGTCAGGCGAATTTGCCGTGAGGCTGTACGTTCCTGGCAAGTCGATGATCGTTGCTTCCAGGCCGTCGGCAAGGTGAATGCGACCTTCCTTCTTCTCGACGGTGACGCCCGGATAGTTCCCCACCTTCTGCCTGAGACCTGTAAGGGCGTTAAAGAGGGTAGTCTTTCCGGCATTTGGGTTTCCGACAATAGCGATGTGCTGAAACCGCCGTTTGGGCGGTGTGGTTGTAATCATTAGCTCCCTCTCCGAACCACTACCGCCTCTGCCTCCAGTCTTCTCAGCGAGAGTCGGTATCCTTTGATTTTCACTTCGATGGGATCCCCCATGGGCGCTACACGAATGAGCTCAACCGGAGTCCCCTTGGTCATTCCTAACTCGAGCAGACGTTGGCGAACCTGTGGAACGGAAGAGTTCAGCTGCTTTATGATCCCACGCTCGCCTGGTTGAAGTACGTTCAGTGTCACGTCGTTCATGTGGCGTCTGTGGTTATTCGAAATGAGAGACGAAGATACTGCTTGCGATCGCGGCGTTCAGTCCAATGCGAGTGTTGCAGACCTCGCAAATCAAGTTACCGTGGGCTTTGGATAGACACCGCACGACGGCTTTCTCGCAGAAGCCCAGCTCTCGAAGCCGTGTACAAATCTCCGGCTGTGACCTGAGTTGCTCGACGAGCATCCTCGTTCCCAATGGTGCATTTGTCAGGCTTAGCATTGTTGTTGCTTTCGATCCTATGTTTTCTTCTTGCATCGTGAACAAGATCCAAAGATTTGTAGTGCAGAGCTCTGCGCCGTGAAGTTCTTCTCTGAGCAGGCATCTTCTTGGATCTTGTCGAGCTTTTCATTGACGAATTCAATGATGTCGCCGCAATGAAGGCATATCAGGTGGTGATGATGCGGACGGCCAAAAGCCTTCTCGTATCGCGATGTGTTCTCTGCAAACCTGTACTTTGAAACCAGCCCGCACTCTTGAAGGATGTCCAACGTGTTGTAGACCGTGGCCTTTGATACCTTCACACCGTTTGTGATGAGTCTGTAGTAGAGGCTCTCCGCATCGAAGTGGCCCTGGATTTCCAGCACGGCGTCAAGAATTGCATATCGCTCAGGAGTTATCCGCTGCTTGCCGCTTGACTTTAGGTGGCCCGTCAGGACATCTTTGGCTGCTTGATTATCCACTGCGCTCCTTATTTAGAATTAGTCTAAATAAAAATAATCATTCGCTGACCCGTTGTCAATATCCATACCCAAAGAATGGAATCTTTTTTTTGCTTCCTGGTCATAATCATGGAAGAAGTGCCCGTGGAACACGCCAGAAGAGCCATACGCAATCTTCATTTTTTGCACAAATTGCTTGCATTTTTTTCCCGTTTTCATATATTTCCGAAAGCATGAGCCTACTTGCTTCCTTCTCACTATTGACCTGAGTTGAATTGTACAAGTCCAAGTTTCTCAGCGGCAAGAGAATCAAACCAGCTCCGATCCCCAAGAATATTGAGTTGTGTCGCTTGGTTGATGAGTACTTCCAGGCATACAATGCGGGCAGGCTCCGTGAGGCATGCCATCTGTATTCCGGCAGAATGCTGCAATCAGACGTCACGATTGGCATGAGCCTCGCTGGTGCTTTGACACCGGCCGGCCTCGGGGGGGCGTGCATAGTGCCGCTGATGAAGGCCGGTTTTGTTGACTGGATCGTGAGCACAGGCGCCAACCTCTATCACGACACTCATTTTTCCATTGGACATTCGCTCCATCGTGGCTCCCCATTCACTGATGATAGGATACTCAGGCGGGAGGGAGTAATCAGGATCTATGATGTTCTCTTTGATTATGAGGTATTGCTTCAAACAGATGCCTTCTTCCGAACTGTACTGCGCCAGGAGGAATTCCAAAAGGAAATGGGAACTGCTGAATTGCACTATAGATTAGGCCGATATGTGGCTGAGCGCGAGCGAGCACTCAGGATCAAACATAGCAGTATCTTGGGTACTGCACATAGGTGCGGTGTTCCAGTATACACATCCTCTCCGGGGGACAGCTCGATTGGAATGAACATTGCCGAAACAGTGCTTTCGGGATACAAGACTCGGATTGACGTTCTCTTGGACGTGAACGAAACCGCAGCCATTGTGCTTGACGTGAAACGGAGAAAAGGAAGAAGCGGTGTTCTGATTTTTGGCGGTGGGTCGCCGAAGAACTTCCTCCTGCAAACAGAGCCGCAGATTCAGGAGGTTTTGCAGATCAGGGAAAAGGGGCACGACTTCTTCCTGCAGATAACTGATGCGCGCCCAGACACCGGTGGTCTTTCGGGAGCGACACCATCAGAGGCAGTTAGTTGGGGAAAGATCGACCCTGATAAGTTACCCGATACCGTGGTTGTCTACGTGGATACCACGATTGCGATGCCTATCCTGACTTCGTATGTCCTGGCAAACCCGGTCGAAGCGTCCCGGCCGTAGGGATTG
>CAYHRX010000043.1:0-12263 GCA_964359075.1 uncultured Chitinophagales bacterium | reverse complement strand
AAATGGCATTGCTCTCCGTTTGCTTGACAGAAACGAGTAGCGGCAGAGCGAGCCTTCTGATCGTATCAGAAAGAACAAAGACCGCGCTGCCATAAGGCTTGAGGCGTAATGCCAGAGCCGTTGATCCTCCAGAAAAGCTCACCGCATACGAAGTGTCACTGTAGAGATCATTCGCATAGTAGGTTTTACCGTTCTGAATGACAGTTGCCAGAGAAGACGACGTGAGGTTCAACGACACATCCTGCAGAGCAGAGCTGAAATTCACAGCTACAATCCCATCGGCATTTGTAAACGGTCGAGTGTAAGTATACACCAAGCTATTAGCGGATGAAATGCGCGTGAACTGTTGCGTCGAGAAAGTTGGAAATTGAGCTCGAATGTGCGCCAGACGCTCATAGTGAGGAAGGAGCACACCCTTGCCAGTTGCATTCCAGTCAATGACTCCTCTCGTGCGCTGAAAAAAATCGCTGATCCCTAAGCCAAATCCCACCTCCTGACCTGAATAGAGCATCGGCAGGCCGGGGACGGTGAACAGTGTGGTCGCAACGGGCATCGTTTTCTCATAGCTTCCAAAATTCGGAAGTGCTACGACGCGTTCCTCATCGTGGTTCTCCATGAAGCGGAGGAACGACGCATTCGGCCCAGGATAGAAATTGCTGTTGTAGTACTTGTTGTGAAGATTCTCAACGCCTCCCGCATCAAATGAAAAGGATCTGATTGCAGCACCGTACAGAATCCAATCATAGCCCGCATCGACACCACCTGACCGGTCGCCATAGATGACTTCCGTCCCGACTCCCGTTCCATCATCTTCCGCCAACAAGAATATGTCCGGCTTGATGTGCTTCAATGCCTGACGAACAGGCACGCCCATCTCGTTCTCACCGCTTGACCCGCTGTTCGCACGGCGGTGCGGTCCCCAGTACACATCGAACCGATACCCGTCGATGTCGAATTCCCTCACCCACCATTTGTACACTTCGATCAAGTATGTGCGTGCGTCGATGTCCGACCAGCTGTAGTTCAGTAATTGCTCGCTGAATCCGTCATAGTAAACAAAGCCGTCGCCCGTGATCGCCTCAGGCAGATTTGGCCTGTAGGCCGGGTGAGAAATCTTCGTATGCTGATAGAAGCTCCAGTAGGGAGAATTTTCACGGAACTGACGCGCTTGAAGGACAAACGGATGCTGGTAACTCGTGTGATTGGGTGTGATGTCGAGAATGACCTTCAATCCCAACTGATGTGCTCGCTGCACGAAATTCTTGAAGTCCTGATTCGTCCCGTACTCCGGCGCAACCTTCAAGAAGTCGACAATATTGTACCCAGGCCCCGTCTGATTGTTGATTGGCGAAGCGTTCTGCATGATCGGCATGATCCACAGGATGTTGACCCCAAGGCTTTTCAAGTACGGCAGATACGGCAGCGCCGCGTTGATCGTCCCCTGCGGCGTCATCGACTTAAAGAACATCTCATAGACTCTCCCCTCCTTCACCCACCGCGGGACAGTCGCCAGGTCTGCGCCCTGGAAGCCACCCTGTTCCCCGATCGTGAAGAAACTTCGTGTCGTGTCCTTGTTGCCTTGAGGATCTCCTACGATGAGCGTGATGAAATACTCGCCGGGCACACCCGGCTTGGGAATCGTCACCTGCGATCCAGAGGCTCCAGCGACACCGGGTAGCTCCTGCGGATTCGATGCATCGGCAAACCAGCTGAATTGCAGGCTCTCCGTCTGTCCCGAGTCGGGATCGGAGCTCCGCTGCGCGCTGAGAATAATGTTGGCTCCGGAATCGATGAAGCACACCTCAGCGTTCGGTGCGTGATTGACGAAGTACGTATAGGAGACAGAATCGGAGACCTGAACAAGATTCAACGAATCGCGCACGACCGCTTTGAACGAGTTCAGACGCTCTACGAGCTGGGCCGCGACACTGAATTTCCCCAAGGACGCGACTGCTTGAACTGAATCTTTGCTGTTCCGAACAATCGTAACGAGATGGATGGAGGTGTCCTCAACGACACCGTACAACATGCGCTGAGGATTCCGTGTCGTGAAATTGCCGATGTTGGTGATCTGGACAAATCCAGACTGAACAGTGATCGAGACGCTGTCCGTGGCATAACCTGCCGTGAGCCAGATCTTGTGAACCCCGTTCGTCAAACGGTCAGGGACGCGGAAAGAGAATTGCTTGGTGGTGAAGTTGTAATAACGGCCCAACTCGGCATACGTTTTCCCACTGACTTTCAGGCGGATTGAGGCAGTGTCGACGCTTGCTCCAACTTTGGGGAAGACATACGCTGAGATCTCAGGATTGGCGGTTCTTACTACTCCTGTGCGTTGGTTGGGAATGAGCTGATAGATTGTTGGATCTTGAACGTAGAGAATGGAATTTTCGATGGGTCCCGAAGCGACGTGGTGATTCAGAGGATCATTTGGCCAAATGCCTTGTGGAGGGTTTGGGTAGAAGAATTTGTACTGATATGTACCCACAACGAGTCTGGCTGTGCGCGAGAAGGTATTGTTGCCAATCGGCACCATCGGCCATGCTCTCGCGTTCCAGCCGTTGAATTCACCGGGGACATACGTGGAGTCTTGAGGCGTCGGGGGGGTGTAGCGAAATGTCACATCCACACTGTCCTGTGAGTGCAGGAGCTGTGCGGCAAGGAGGAAAAGGATCGTTATGATCGAGAGATGGCGCAAGAGTGCTTCCGTGTGACTAAGGAAAGATTATACCGGATGGAGGCTCGACATTGATCCACTCAATTTGCATGTCGAGGAATGGAACAGCGAGCATTCTGCCCCCGAATCCAAGGATTCGAAATGTCATCATCGGCAAGGGCGATACGTTGATTCGGGTAAGGCGATCCTGAAAGACGTCAAACCCTCTCTTCTGGCCAACTTGAGCAAGGAAGAGATTCATCAATCGCCGCTCTTTCATTCTTCGCACTTCTCTTGTTGCCTGCTCGGTGCTCGACGCAACGGAAGTGTCGCCTCCAAGCTTCTCGCTCTGCTTCGCCACAAGCTCAAAATATAAGTATCCGCGAGCTACCTTCAGTGGCCCGTAGCGCTGGCCAACAGCCATTTGCCACGCGATCTCTCCAACCGGATAGCGTTCCGAAATAGGAAATGGATCGGAAAGACCTTTTCGCGCCCTCAGTGTGGCATCATTTGACCATCGCTCGATGATTTCCTCGAATGACCTTCCGTGTTGAAGCTCGGTCAACGCATCGCTCATATCTTCAAGCGATCCTGTCTGCAGCTCACGGATCTGGACCTTGGGGATAGCCACCTGTTGATTTTTGGACTGCAAATAGGTCCACACCTCTGCGTCTGTCACGATCGCGTGTTTTTGAACATACTGCTTCATCGCATGCGCCAGTATGCTTTGGTACCACATTTCAAGCTGACGCTGCACGTCCGGTCGTTTATCCACTCCACGCTGAAGTGCCTCCTGGGCAAGGAGCTCTTGCTGCACCAACACCTGTAACTGCTTGTTTAGGAGTCGCGGGATTTCTCTGACCCTGTCCCTTTCAAGGCTGAAGCCTTTGACGAACAACTGCTCGATGATGGCTTCAACCGTCCAGACATAGCGCTCAGCAAGAGATAAGCTATCCGACAGCCAAGGACCACATTGTTCTCGCACTTCCTTCATCTTGCTCTCTGTGAAGAACAATCTGCCTGTTACCGTGTCCTTCTCGAACGCCTGCGTCAATGCCCTTGCGAGCCTCGTGAACTCCGCAGGGCGCGAATAGCCGCTTTTGCTTCTGAACAGCTCTCGCGTGAATTCGTCCATTCGGACTTCCTCTTTGCGCTCACGCAGTTTTGATGCGACTCTTTCCCTCGACTCAGAAGGCTGAAGCGATGTATAATAGCTGCTTCTCTGGACACCCGAGAGCCTTAATATGTAGTAACCATTTCCAGCCGGAACGACGGGAGAAATTTCGCCTTTGTTCAATGCATAGGCTGCCCGCTCGATGGTCGGCTCAGCGTCGCCCCAGGTGACGGTTGCCGTATCCCGAACCGCACGCAACGAGGAATCGACCTGGATCGTTTCGAAATCCGCCGCTTTCACTAGTTGGCGTCGAACAAACTCCGCATCCTCCCTCCTCTCAAAGAATAGGAAGGACACGAAGAGCTCGTTCTGAGCTTGCGCAATGACCCGTTCAATCTCCTTGGGCGTGACGGTGACTTTTCCACCCACTTCCTCGCGATACAACCGATCCCGCGCCAGCATTTTCCGAACGTCCTCATATGCCGAGATCAACAGGCTGTCCCGATCGAGCTCGCGTTCCAGCGCTTCCTGAGCAAGCAGCTTCTCAGCTATGAGGGAATATACCAGCTCGAGCTTCGCCTGCTGCAGTCGCGATTTGGTATTTCGGTACAGTGACGGAAGCAATTCAAACCGTTCAACCAATTCCTTCTCGGTTACGTAGACGTCACCTGCCTTTGCCACAACGGCTGATCTCTCGGCGGATTGTGCCAGGGCACTCGCCGTCCAGATCCACAGGTAAACGCCGATGAGAATCGCGATTCGAGTCATTACTCTAAAGAATGAGAAAACTTTCCGATTAAAACAAAGCAAGGCGGGATGATCATCCCGCCTTGCAGATTGTACAACGACAGATCTCCACGGACGTCGTTACTTGAGGAGAACCATCTTCTTCGTCTCAACGAACTGGCCTGCGTTGATCTGATAGAAATACACGCCGGTGCTCAGTTTTGAAGCGTCGAAGGTAACCGTGTGTATTCCGGCCTTCAACCGCTCATTCACCACCGTCGCAAGTTCCTGACCCAACACGTTGAAGACTTTCAACGTCACCAAATCCTCTGTCGGGATCGAGAACCGGATTGCGGTTGTAGGATTGAACGGGTTCGGATAGTTCTGGCTGAGTGTAAAGACATATGGGATCCCCACCTCGTCAGCAACCTCAGTCACCACGTTCGGCCGTCCTAAATCGAAATCCCATGCGGTGTAGAACTTCGGAGAGATGCTTCCATATTGCGACGCGACGGTAGCGGTCGGGCCTGAATCATCGATGATGTAGTAGTGGTTGTTTCCATACCCCGCCTCGTTGTCACCGCCGCCGATGCCGAACTTGAATTCCTGCCCCAGGATATCGCTTGTCGTGTAGGCATAGGTCCTTGTGAAGATCGAGTCTCCCGCCACAGCATCTCCATGGGTCGCGTCATCGTACATCTTTCGCGTCGTGTCAACGCGCAGCGCACCTCCCCACGGCCCCCAGCCACCAGTCGCCGGACCATTGATGAAAGCTCCCCACTTCAAGACGCTGTCCTTCTTTACGACGTGTATCGTTCCCTGAACATCTTTCAGTGTATCTCCACGCGCAACCTGGTAGATCCCAGGACGTACATCAACGGTGTATTTCACCGTCACGGCGCGAGCGAGCTTGCTCGTGTTCCGCAAGCGCGGTGTCCTGCGGGGAGATGCCGTTGTGCTGCTTGTGTCGTACACCGTGATCGTGTTGGCTGAAACACTGAATCGACGCCGCTCTGCCTCACTCGACGATGGATCGGGAAAATCGAAGTCAAAATAGATCTCACGCAACTCTATCCCGTACTTCAGCAAATAGTACTGATACACAAGGCTCTTCCCTTTGCTGGCCACGATCGTATCAGTCGATGCGTACATCGTGGTCAAGCCAACCCTCGTTAATTTCTTTGTGTAGACCTTCACTGCCGTTCCACCGTAACCTGCCCTCACCTGGATCGTGTCACCATGATTGAAGCCTCTCTCAGAGAGAGCTTTGTTCAGGTTCGCCTGGAACGTGACGTACAGAGTGTCGCTGTGGGAAGCAGGAGTGGGCCGTAGGTTGTCAAACCACTTCCAGTGCACCGTTGTGTCCGCTCCGCTCGTTGTAGCTTCATACTCGGCGCCAGGATTGTACGCCAGCGCGCCCCAGTCTTCGCTCAGTGGGTTGTTTATATAGTGAACAACGAACTTGAACTTGATACCTGCGGTCGCGTATTTCTTGGGGACGTGAATGGCATTGGAATAGAACTTCGTGGACCCTTCACGGCTTAGCTGATACGATGGTGACCAGTTGAGCTCGCCGGTTTGACCCCAGTCGCTCATATTCGAGCCGCGCACACCAACCTTGTGGCTTGCCGGATTGAAATCTTCCCATCCGGACATGTTGGTGCGTACATAAACAACAAATGTGGTATCATTAGTTGTATACGGTTTCTCGTACTGGTCCATCAAGCCGTGGCCGATGCCGTTGACAAATTGAATCGGCAGAACGGTATCTTGGGTCACACCGGTCAAGTTCGACCCGCGGTTCGTCGGGTAGACCCCCGTTTGGTCCTTCAGGTTCATCTCCCACCCATTGTGCTCATATGAATCGCCCGGCCGAACAGTGTCGTATTCCGCGTTGGCAAAGAGCTTATAGGACAGCTTCGTGCCGGTCTTGATCTTGAAGGTCCCTTGCCAGTAGTCACCAGCAACCCTCCGCAGGAACATCGTCGACTTTGCATTCCAGTCGACAATGACACCGGTCGAGAGAGTGTCGGTGGTTCCATCATCTACCGACTGCCCCCCTGCGGTCTGGGTCGTCCCGCGTATCTGGATCAGGCCTTTCGCCCCGAGCGTATCGCGAAACGCCGCCGCATTAACCTTGAAGGTTACATTGATCTCTTGTGCCTCTATGTTCTGGCAAAGGATCAACGAACCTATCACGGCTGCTGCTGCCCGTAGAATTCGTCTCATAATGCTACTCCTTTTCATGATGTACTGGATCAGTGAATTAAGATTTCTAGCCGCTTCCCTTCGCTGCCTATCGTGAATTCCCTTCTATCTTGTCGCTATCGAGCTAACAAGGGATCGAACCATTTAAATCGGTCAGAAACCGACTGCAATCGAGATCGTGTTCAAATTCCCGAACAACCCAAACTGGCTGTAGGCGTAATTGACTTCTACCGTCGCAACTCCCTCGAGGTCATAGCGCACGCCCGCTCCGAGGGACAAACCATCCTCAGCATCCTTTTTGAAAAGCGATCGGTATCCTGCCCTGACAAAAACCAATTGGTTCCAACCCAGCTCGCCACCGACATTGACATACTCCACATTGTCGTTCGGACGAACGGCATCCGCGGCCACGGTGAGGATGACGGAGTTGGACTTGATGACATCCATTGCCAGACCCACCCGGAAAAACAGCGGCAATGGCCACGGGTCGGTCTTCAATTCACCGACCAAGGTCTTGTTCGAGCCGGAGTTGGCTGGATCGATGTCTACCCGCTGGAGAAGATCGCGACCGTCAAGCTTCAGGTCTCCACCGAAATTGGAGAATGACATACCGAGTCGCATGTCATTGAATCCGGTGACGAAAAGAAGACCCAGGTCAAATGCAAAGGTGCTGGCTGTCTCATTCCAGATGGTCTGGCCGATGTATTTGACTGATCCGCCCATGGAGAATCGGTCTGTCAGACGGCGGGAATATGAAACCGCGATCGCGATGTCCTGAGCCGACCACCGCTCACCTGTTCCATCCGGCGACTGCACGGTTGTAACATCATCCTCGCCGTAGTCAAGGTTCGTCAGGCTAATGCCGAACGCATTGATGCCGTCCAAATTGAGCATGAACCCGAACCACCGGAATTTTGTTCCCACGAGCCATTCGGTATTCGAGAACATTAACTGAGACTTTCCGGCCTGCGCAAAAGCTCCAGGATTCCAGTAGATTGTGCTCACATCCTCTGAGGAAGCAACGAATGCATCCCCCATCGCGGCTGCCTTTGGTCCCACGGAAATCCCGAGGAACTGCGCCGCGGTCGTCCCAACTTTGGATTGAGCAAGAACGCAAGAGAAGAGAAGCCCGAGGCAGCAGAGTACCGATGCGATTGTCTTGCAGATCCTGATCTTCATAGATTCACATACTCACTTGATAATAGCGATCTTGCCTGTTTTCTTTCCAACTGGAGACTCGAGCACGTAGAAATAGATCCCGTAGGCAACGTCGAGATTCTCCTTCGTCTTCAAATTCCATGATACCGTCCCGTCCTCAATATTGCCATCGTGCGTCAGCGTGATGACGTGATCCCCACGCGAGGTAAAGATTGAAATCTTTGCATCGACCGGAAGGTGGATGAAATCGATCTTCCGCTGACCGCGTCCACTGGTGATGCCGGGAGGCAACGGGGGCTCGAAGGCTGAAGCGGTCACGTAAGGATTCGGCACAACTTTCACGCGCGGTAACTCAAGTTCAGCTGCTTTTTCCTCAACGCTCGGGGGAACCATCGTGAATTCGAAGACATCCCCCTTTCGAAACGGCTTCGTTACTTTGAAGACGAGCTTGTCCCCTGTCGTGAGATTGTAGACCGTATCGGGCCGATCTGTCGGTTTGTTGATGAAAAAGATATCCCACGTGTACCCCAGACCACCTCTGGGCGTCTTCTCCAAGAGCACGATCTCGTCAAGTGGTGATAACTTGCCATTGAAATCGTTGTCAACAAACAAGAATTTCAGGTATGTACTATCTGTCGAATTGTAGATCCTGAAGTTGATCGGTATACTGATTGGAAAGAGATCAGGATCGGCGAACGACGTATCCACGACACGATCGGAGAATTGGAATTCATAATCGTTCGGCTTTCGATAACCAGTATAGCGCTTCGCTCCGAGCTCCACATCAAGGGGAACAAAGTTGTATACATACGCGTTCTTGCCAATCCACCCCGAAGAGCCGTCAATCAGATTGACGTTCCAATCGTTCTTGAAGGCGAGTGCGACTCCGTCGAAGATATCCGCGTCCTTCGTCTCGGCCGTAAACGGACTGCCAAGGATGTACGGGCTGCGGTATACAGGGTAATACTCGTACCCTATGGTGTAGACCCCGGGCGGCAGACTTCCCGGAGACGTCCCCCGGATATCCCCACGCGCTGCATCCAGCCGGTAGGCAGAAGCTGCAATTGCCGCCCCCTGCTGATTCCGAACCACGACACTGGATGCAATCAGATTCTTCCTTGCCAGGTGAACAAGCGCTGTGTCCTGACTGATGAACTGTTCTGTGACTGGCTGCAGATCTCGGACGCTGTAGGAAGTTGTCGTCCGCGTCCATTCAGTCGAGTCCGCCGCATCGATCTTCCCGTTCGAGTTATTGTCTACAGAATCCGTGAGGTTATCTAGGAACTCAACGCGATAAGTATGTCCCATGATCTTTGTTCCGTCAACGACCTGGTACGACACTTCACCAGTTGCGTAGCGGACTTTATGCGAGAGCTTGACACCGTCTGCGGGACTGACATAACCTGCAGTCTTCGCGTTTGGCGTCACAATGGCCGTGTTCACGTCGTGGATTACTTCACCTGTGGGCAGGATAGAAATGAACTTCGTGTTCTCCGACGGGAAGATGCCGATCGCTTCGTCTCCTTTGTCATATGCGACGATGGCGTAGTAGTACTTCCTCCCGTTTTCCACTTCGCGGTCCACAAACGTGTGCAGGAGGCCGCTGTCATTGCCCAAGTAGAAGGAATACCCGGAAGCTGCCGCAAAGAACTCCGCGTTCGCCCGGAAGTAGCCGGTGATCCCATTTTTGACGTCGAATTGGGCGAGCGGCCTGTAGCCCTGCGGTGTTCCGCTCGCGTCAGTGATCTTGAAAATATCGCTGAAATCCGGGTCCGTGGAGCGATAGATCTTGTAGCCCTCGAAGTCGCGAATCCTCAGCACGGGGTCGAGAGTATTCTCTGCCTTCCGATCCCAGTACAAAGTGACCTGACGGTCGCCCGGCACGGCTACCAGCGTTGGCTTGTCCGGCGGCTGCGGGAACTGATAATTCGCATCGTAGATCTTTTGGACCGTCTGCTTGTTCTTCAGCAAGTCCGTCACGTCATCATCAATGTTCCCCCCCTTCCCACCGCCAAACACAAGCGCCAGCGAGAACCGTTCTGTACTGCCGGCAAGAACCGGGAAGTAGCCTGATCCATAGATGAAGTCTCCATCCTCACCTCGCTCTGGCTTGTTGCTGACAATTGACGTGGGAACGTCGAAGAAACCTGGTGCAAGATTCTGCCACAGCGCTTCGTCATCGCCAAGGCGGACTCTTCCCGCAGGTGTGAAGTAGTAGAAGCTCGTCAGTCCGATCTGATCGGATTCCCTCACATCCGTCTTGTCGACGTGAGGCTCGCCCGGCAAGCCGGTATCGCGACCCAAGTCATCATACCCTGACGTGGGTCTGCCATCACCCTCGCCAAAGTCCCCTGTGTTCGGGATGCCGTCTCGACCCACATCATCGAAATCCAGACTCCAGTCCTGGTTGTTGTCGAACCGATCACCCCGCTTTTCATCGATCATGCTGAACGAACTGGTGCCGAGATTGTTCACGTAGTCGATGCGGCGAACCGGACGAAGAACGTCGATCAATGTCTTGGGCGGTATCGTGCGCGTGCGCTTGATCTGGCGATAATGCAGATAAAAGTTCTCGTCGATGATGCCATCGAAATCGTTGTCAGTCCCATCATAAGCGTTTGGATTGATAAACTCGTTCCCTCCCAAGTCGCGCACGATGTTTCCTTCAGCAACCTTTGTGACTCCCGGTCGAAGCAGGAACGATTTGCCTCTTGTGTACACCGTCACCGTGTCGACATTCGGAACCGTGAAGATGCTACGGCTGAAGTCATCGCGAATCAGTACGAGACGCGTGCCGGGCGTTATCAGCGTGGAATCGAAGCTCGACTGCGAGAAGTACGGAGCGCTCAGAGCAAACGCGACAGAATCGGCGTCCCCATCATTGTCTATGCCGTCGAACGGGTTACCAGGGCTCTCGAGGAACGCGTAACCGACCATTCCAACGCCGCCTACCCACAATGGATTGCGGCTGTTGTTCCGGGGATAGTCGCCTGTGTACGTGATATTGGTGCGAACATCGTAGAACGACCAGTCGTCATCATATTCGCCCGGTCTGTCATCAGTTCCGGTGACACCGACATAGGTTCCGACTAGCATGCCGAACATAACCTTGTCGTAGTTCGTTGTCCCGGTGTTCTTGATCTCATACAGCCAGAAGATGTTGTCCTTTGCGAGGAACTGCGACCACTGCATTCCACGCACACGCACCTCAAGTCCCAAACCGTTCCGAGCCGGATTCGATGCATCCGGCTTGAACTCGACCCTCAACGGATTGTTGTTCGCGAAGTTGAACCGCTGGTCATTATTGTCGTCCAGCACGAAGTAACTCTCCTGATCTGCATTGATCCTCTTGCCGAAGTAGCCATTCCACGAACCCTTCCAACCGGGATCGTTGGGATCACCAAGCTTGTCGGGCCACGAGGAGGGCCATGAGATCTTGTCAGTGCTCATGGCAATCTTCGGCTGGTTCGGATTGAAATAGCCGGAAACCGGCTCGAAGGTCCACTGATTGCCGGTAAGAGGATCTTCGTCGCGCAGCTCCGTTGGCCGTTCCACGGGAACCGTCACCACGGAATGGAATGTGGTGCTATTCCATTTAACCTCGGCACCAACGAATGGGCTAACGTCACCGAGATAGCCATTGTTATCATTCTTCCAGGCACCGCGCGGGCCAGAAGCACTGGGTTGACCGATCACACCCCAATTACCGAAAACTGTCCGCACTTGATTACCATTATGGACAGCCGTCCGCCGGAACTCTCGCCCGCTCTGGCTCAGGAGAGTTGCAGCGCAAAGCACAAGCGCGAGGAGAGTTACAGAGAATCGTACATGTATTCTGTGCGTGCTCATTTAGAATTCCAGATTGACTCCGAATTCGACTCGACGAGGTTCTGAATAAAATCCCGGAATGCGATAGTACTCCTGAACTGAGTTCACTACTTGGAGGGGATTGATGCGCAAAGTTCGCTCTTCGTCCGTCGTGAATCCGGCACGTCCCGTGTCATCGAACACACCGTACTCGTTCCGCGTGTCAAGCAGGTTGAAGATCCTCATGAACACAACGAATCGCAGCGGGTCGAAGGAAAGAGTGTAGTGAACTCGGGCATCGACGTTGAAGAACTGCGGTTTGATTTGGCTGTTGGTCAGCAGTGACGTGATATCCTTGGAACGCCGAGGCGTGTACGGCGTGCCGGTTCCATACTGACTGATCAAACTGACGCCCCAACTTGGCGCGGTGTACGTGACTGTCGTATTCTGCGTGTGTCGTTGACCCGATACAGCGTAAGTCGCCATCGGCCAATGCCGGTTTCAGAATGTTTGACGCATCCATCGATCCGCCCGCGACGGCTCCGGCGCCGACGATAGTATGGATCTCGTCGATAAAAAGAATCACTTTCCCGT
>CAYHRX010000042.1:0-12368 GCA_964359075.1 uncultured Chitinophagales bacterium | reverse complement strand
TCGTGGCCGGTGCCTGCCTGTCCCTGCCCGTCCGGCAGGCGGGCGGCAGGCAGGGATTCGGCGGAAAGAAGAGCCCTGACGTGCGCCTCGGTTTGTCGGATGATTGAATGCTTGTCCACGCCCCGTCCTCGATTGGTGTTTCGGGTCTGACGATGATACGGCAAACAGAGTTCTTATTCAAGAGATTTCAACATGCCCCCACCCTTGCTTCTCCCGCACTGTCCCACTATATTGAATGTGCCATGAATCCCCACATCCGAAAAGCCATCGCACAGTTCACGCTTGCTGCGTTTGTGCTCGCAGCGGTGCTGCTGGAGATCGCTCATCACGACCACCATAGCATCGAGCTTCATACAACTCCTGCAGTCACAAGCCACGAGTGTGGATCCAACGAGATCCATCTCCCTCTCGACAAGCGGCATGAGTGTCTTGCCTGTTCACAGTCCACACAACGCATTGCAACAACAGCGACAACTCGTCCTGCCAACACCGCTGCGTTTTGGTGTCTCAGCCACATCCCCCCAAAAAGTGCCCGCACACTTCATGCGGACGTAATCCACTCGGGCAAACGCGGTCCACCTGTTTCCTAACTCCTGTTCGTTGAAGCATAACCGGTGACATCCGGTTTTCATTGGATAGCGTCACATTCCGGAGGAGGAATACATGTATCGCGTCAAATGGAGAGTTATCAAACTTGGCATCGTGACAATCCTATGTGCAACGGCAAACGCACAGCAGGATTCAACGGCAATAGCAGACTCGCTTCTTGTGGAGTTGCAGCGGCAAATGTCGCCTCAGCTACAGCCACAACAAATGGTTGCACGGTCCGCCCCATCAACAAACCCTGACATAAGCGCGATCGGAGATTTTCGGTCCTCGTACACGAGCACCGGCAGCAGAAAAGTTGAAACTTACCTCAATGAACTTGAACTCCAGGTCGCCTCGGTTGTAGACCCTTACGCGCGTGCGGAGTTCCTGTTCTCCTTTGGCAATGATCTAACCACCGGCGATCTTGGAATTGAGCTTGAGGTCGCAACACTGACATCCACTTCTCTCCCCTACCAGCTTCAGCTCGTCCTTGGCAAGTTCAAGCCGCAATTTGGAAAGGTGAACATACTTCACCCGCATTACTTCAGTTTTGTCGATTTCCCCAAGATGATCAGTAACTACTTCGATGAAGAGGGCATGTTCATGGAAGGGTTGTCGGTAAGCTGGCTTGTGCCGGTCGATTTTTACCAGGAGCTCGTGCTGGAAGTTGGCCGCGTTGGCTCCGAGCCTAATGCATCGCTGGTGCAGGGCGATAACGACAGGTTGCTGTACACAACACACCTCAAGAATTTTTTTGACCTGAGCGACAATGCAACGCTTGAGGTTGGGCTGAGCGCGCTGTCGGGCCCGAACCACTACGGCTACTCAACAGCCATAGCGGGACTCGACCTCACATTAAAGTGGAAGCCTTTGCAGTTCAACACCTACAAGTCTTTCACCTGGCAAAACGAAGTACTGATGAACAGAGCCAGGATCAGCGGGACGGACATTATTCACACCTTCGGCGCCTACTCATATGCAGAGTATCAGATTGAAAAGCGCTGGTTCATCGGCGCCAGGTATGACTATTCGGGGTTGACCGACAGCGAGCAACAAAAGGAACAGGCCGGCACGATTCTGCTCCGTTTCCAGCCAACGGAGTTCCAAATACTCGTGCTACAATACCAATACTCTGACTGGAACCACGCGAAGGGTGCAAGCCAGGTGGCCCTGCGCGCAATCTTCGGCATTGGCAAACATGCCGCACATGCATATTAGTCCGACTAACCAGAAGGAATCGAAGATGAAAACACTGCGTTCATGGATCATTCTTGCAGCAACAGCTTTGGCAGTTCCCGCCGTCCCTGAGTCGATGCAGGCGGGAGACAAGCTGAAAGTTGTTACCTCACTGCCCGACCTGAAAAGCATTACGGAGTTCATTGGCGGTGACAAGGTTGATGCGTTCGCTATTGCCACCGGCTTTCAGAACCCACATTTTGTCGATCCAAAGCCAAGCTATATCCTCAGGCTCTCGAAGGCACACATGTTCGTTACAGTCGGACTGGATCTTGAGACCGGATGGGTTCCACCGCTGCTCAACAGCGCGCGCAATGCCAGCGTGCTCAAAGGAGCGCCTGGGTATGTTGATGCATCGGAGAACGTTCCACTGCTGCAAGTGCCGACAAGCGTAAACCGCGGCGAAGGGGACATACACATCTACGGCAACCCTCACTACTGGCTCGATCCGGCGCTTGGCAAGATCATCGCAAGGAACATCTGTGAAGGATTGGTACGACTCGATCGGGAGAACGAGACATTTTACCAGGATAATCTGAAGCAGTTCAACGGCAAGATTGATGCAAAGATTAAAGAATGGATGACAAAGATGCTGCCGTTCAAAGGAACGAGGATCATTGCGTATCACAATGAGTGGGTGTACTTCGAGCAGCGCTTCGGTTTGAAGATCCTGGACTTCCTGGAGCCCAAACCCGGCATCCCTCCAACGCCATCACAGCTTGCGAAGGTGATCAACGAGATGAAGCGGGACAATATCAAAGTCATTATTTCGTCACCGTATTTCACTGCGGAGTCAGCAGACTTGGTGGCAAGGAACGTCGGGGGAAAAGTCGTTACGCTCGCCACGTCAGTTGGTGCAGATGAAAGCATCAAGACGTATTTTGATCTGTTCGATTACAATGTCGGAAAGATGGTTGAAGCGCTCAAATAGGTCTCACGTCAAGGCGCAAAGTGTGCAAAGTGTGCAAAGAGTGGTTGTGTATAGTCTTTCTTGGCGCTCTTTGCGTCTTTGCCTGCCCACCAGATTGAATTCTCCAGGGCAGGCGGGCGTGACATGATCAAAGGAGAGTACTCTCATGCTCGATATGTTCAGTCAAGATTTCATCTTCAACGCGCTGAAGGTTAGCGTTGTGATGGGACTGTTGCTCTCCTACCTCGGAGTGCACGTAGTCGGTCGCGGGATTGTGTTCGTCGATCTTGCCCTCGGCCAGATTTCAATGCTGGGTGTTGCATTCGCCAATTATCTGGACAAGGACCCAACGGTTATCTCGATTATCTTCACGATGGTCGGCGCGTTCCTGCTCTCGTTCATCAACGTGAAAGACAAACGGCTGAAGCAGGAGGCGATCATCGGCATCGTCTACGCTGTTGCATCTGCGGCGACGGTACTGCTGATCTCCAAAGCGCCGCACGGCGAGTCGGATATCTCGGAGGTGTTGTTCGGCAGCCTTTTCACCGTGACCACAACGCAGATCGAGGTGATGGCGATCGCGTTTGGAGTGATCGGCCTCGTTCACCTCATCTTCCAGAAGAAGTTTTTTGCCCTCACGGAAATGTTCGAGAACCACCAGGTGGAACATATCGGGGTGTTCAATTTGTGGAACTTCCTCTTCTATCTCTCCATCGGACTGGCAATCGTGCTTGCGGTAAGAGCCGGAGGAGTTATTCCCGTGTTCTCGTATATCGTCGTTCCACCGGTTGCTGCCATTCTATTGACTCGCAAGCAAAGCGGTCTCGTCCTCATCGCCATGCTCATCAGCGTGGCGGGGAGCTTCTTTGGGATCTACTTCTCCACGCAGTTCGACTTTCCGGCTGGGTCGTCGGTGGTGGCAATACTGGGGATGATATTCCTGTTGGCCTCCGCAGCGAGGCTACTTAAAGGAAAGGCTGATAAAAGCATGTGATCTCAACCCACCTGAGCAGGATCAACCGGTTCTCACACCGCCCCTCGACGAGTCGAGTCATCGACCATCACCGCATTAATCGCTGCCACGTTTACAATGTCGCTCACACTACATCCCCGGGATAGGTCAAACGCCGGCTTCCGCAGTCCCTGCACAATCGGACCGATTGCCTCCGCGCCTGCCATCCGTTGTGCCATCTTGTAGCCAATGTTTCCGGCGTCGAGGTCGGGAAAGATGAGCACGTTAGCTCTGCCGCCAACGGGACTGCCGGGTGCTTTGCTCTGTGAGACCTTGGGGACAATTGCTGCGTCGAGCTGCAACTCACCGTCAACAACGAGGTCGGGACGTTTCTTTTGCAGCATTGCAGTCGCCTGTTGCACTTTCTCCACGTGAGGATGGTTTGCGCTTCCCTTTGTCGAGAACGAAAGCATCGCCACCCGAGGTTGTTCGCCGGTGAGTCGCTTGTGGTTGTCGGCTGATGCTGCACCAATGTCGACGAGTTGCTCAATGGTTGGGTCGGGGACTACAGCACAATCAGCGAACGTGTACACCTGATGGGGGAAGATCATCATGAAGAAGCTGGAGACAACGTTGATATTTTCTGCAAGTCCGATCACCTGAATGCCTGCGCGTAACACATCGCCTGTTGTCGAGAGCGACCCAGCGATGCTGCCATCCGCCATTCCTTCCCGCACCATCATCGCTCCGAAGAAGAGCGGGTTGGTCATCTGCTTCTGTGCTTCGTCAAACTTGATGTCCTTCGCTTTCCGTAAGTTGAAGAACACATGTGAGAAGTCGCTGAGTTTCTCGGACTTCGCCGGATCGACAATGCGGATACCGGAGAGCGACGTACCAACCTGCTTTGCATGGGTTTCGATTGTCTGTGTATCGCCAATGAGCACGGGCATGACGATGGCACTATCGAGAAGAATGCGTGCCGCCTGAATTGCGCGATTATCTGTTGCGTCTGGAAGAACGATGGTCTTCTTCAACATCTTTGCTTTGGCTACGATACTGCTCATAAGTTCTGAGGGTAACATGGAGATTCCAGGAGTGGTTTTTGGTCAATGGTCATTAGTCATAGTGCACAAGGTGCGAAGAGAAGATACGAAAGTCACGGAACGTGTGCTAACAGATGACGAAAGCCCGGTCGGTTGAGATTGGGGGGGGAACCCGACTTGCTCAACCATTTTGACAGGGCCGAGTGGACCGTGAGTTTACGCCCAGTCTGTGACTTTATGACATTTCGAATTGGGTTCTGGCGCGAAATTCCCCCAATTAAAAAGAATTAACCAAGTATTAACCGGCTTCTTTTGCTTTTCTGTCACCCAATGGATAGATTTGTACCGCAATTCTGCTCTCTCCATTCTGTCATACTCCAGTGTCGAAAAAGGTTTACATCGAGACATACGGCTGCCAGATGAACGCAGCCGACTCGGAGGTCGTCGGCGGGATCCTCAACAGGGAAGGGTACTCCTTCACGCAGGAGATTGACGGTGCCGACATCATTCTTGTGAACACCTGTGCGGTCAGGGACAACGCCGAGGTGCGCATCTATGGACGCCTTGGACTATTTAGCAGGTACAAGAAGGAACGCCCCGGCGTGGTCGTTGGACTGCTCGGGTGCATGGCCGAGCGGCTTCGAGTGCAGCTGGTGGAAGAAGAACGTGTGGTTGATCTCGTCGTCGGACCGGATGAGTACCGGAAACTCCCGGCATTACTCGACCAGGCATATGCCGGCGAGAGGGGGATTGCTGTCCGGCTTTCACGTGTGGAGAACTACGAGGACATTGTGCCGCTTAGGACTGAGGGCATCAGCGCCTGGATCTCGGTGATGCGCGGATGTGACAAGTTCTGTACGTTCTGTGTCGTGCCGTTCACCCGCGGCCGAGAGCGGAGCCGATCATTGAAGAGTGTGGTCGAGGAAGTCCGGATGCTTGTTGATCAGGGCTTCAAGGAGGTGACGCTGCTCGGACAGAACGTGAACTCTTACCTTGACGGCAGCTGCGACTTTGCCGATTTGATGCACAACGTTGCGGAAGTTGATAGTGGTCTCCGTGTGCGGTTCACCACCTCGCATCCTCAGGACATGTCAGACAAGCTTGTCGAGACAATTGCATCGAACGACAATATCTGCAAGTATGTTCACTTGCCGGTGCAATCCGGATCGAACCGAATTCTTCAGATGATGAATCGTACCTACACAGTCGAGCACTACCTGGCTCTTGTGGAGAAGATCAGGAAGGCGATGCCCGGCGCCAGTCTCTCAACCGACATCATTTCCGGCTTCCCAACTGAAACGCTCGGCGAACACGAAGCGACGATCGCTCTCATGAAGAAAGTGAAGTACGATGGCGCGTACACATTCAAATACTCTCCACGTGAGCGCACCAAAGCCTGGGAAATGATAGACGATGTGCCGGAAGACGAGAAGGGACGGAGAGTCAGCGAGATCACAACTATCCAGCACGAGATCTCTTTTGAGTTGAACAAGAAGATGATTGGTACAATGGAGCGCGTACTGATCGACGGTGAGAGTAAGAAGTCATCCGATGAGTGGTCCGCCCGCACGGATACAAACAAGGTCGTCGTGTTCCCGAAATCGAGTGAGCAGATCGGCGACTACGTTGATGTCGTCATCAACCGTGTTAACTCAGCGACGCTGTTCGGGGTGCGAGTACCTGCAAGCGGTATGATGGAGGAAGCGGCATGAAGAAGTTTGTGCTTGTGCTGATGGCTGTTCTGCTTCTTCCTGCGACACATTTTTCTCAGGACCAGGAGTCGAATATCGAGAAGTACCTTGCGCGTGTTGAGAAGGGCGAAGCTGATGCGGTTCGCGCTGAGCTTCCGTCGCTGCTCATGAAGTATCCGAACAATCCCGGTGTCCTCTATCTGCAAGGGGTGCTGACCATCAATGGCACTGAAGCTGTGAGGACATATCAAAGTATCGTTGACAATTTCCCCAGGAGTGATTGGGCAGATGATGCTCTCCACAAAGTGTATCAGTTCTACTATGCCATCGGGCTTTACCGAACGGCGGAGATCAAGCTGAACCAATTGAAGACGGATTATCCGCAGTCGAAGTACGTGTCAGCCGCGGGACCCGTGGACACAAAAGACCTCGCTGAGGAGAAGCAGCCAGTTGAAACGCCCAGGACTGAGTCAGACCAGTCACGGCAGAATGACTCCACACCAACGGACGCTAAAAAACCTGTTGCTGAAATAACGAGCCCCCCAACACAGCATGCTCCTGAAGAGCCGGCAAGGGGCCAGTACACGCTTCAGGTTGGGGCGTTTTCTCAACAGGTAAATGCAGAAAAGCAGAAGCTCTTCTTCGAGGATTTGGGTTATGCCGTTGAAGTGGTCAACAAGGTGAAGGGTGCCCGTTCGTTGTTCGTTGTGCTGGTGGGCGACTACATGTCAGCGGACGATGCACGGGCGAAAGGCGCGGAGATCAAAAAGAAGTACAACATCAACTCAATGGTGGTGACGAGATAACGTGCAGGACGCAGCCATGAAATCCGATCCCAGATCGTCCCAGGAAGAATTCGGGATCATCGGCGAATCGATCGAGATGAAGAAGATCGTGGAGGTGATCGAGCAGGTCGGCCCCACGGACATCACCGTGTTGATCAGCGGCGAGAGCGGTGTTGGCAAGGAAGTAATTGCAAAGGCCATCCATGTCGCTAGCAATCGGAATAAGAAGCCGCTTATCACCGTGAACAGCGGCGCAATCCCGGAAGGGATCATGGAGAGTGAGCTGTTCGGCCACGAGAAAGGCTCGTTTACCGGAGCGTCGGAACAGCGGAAGGGGTACTTCGAGCTCGCCGACGGCGGCACAATATTCCTTGACGAGATCGGCGAGCTGCCACTCTCGGCACAGGTGAAGTTCCTGAGGATTCTGGAGAACGGCGAGTTCCTTCGCGTAGGGTCGTCCATCCCACGCAAAGTGAACGTGCGCGTTATTGCCGCGACCAACAAAGACCTTGAGACAGAAGTTCGGAACAACCAGTTCCGGGCCGATCTTTTCTATCGTCTAAGGTCGGTGAACATTCATATCCCTCCTCTCAGGAAAAGGTCGGAAGACATCGAGGTGTTCTTCAAGTACTTTGTGGAGGTCTTCACGGCCAGAAACAACACAAGGTTCGCCGGGATCTCTGATGATGGAATGCAGATTCTCAAGGCATATCACTGGCCGGGGAATGTCCGCGAATTGAAGAACGTTGTGGAGAGCATGCTGGTGATTGAGGGTGGGAAGTACCTCGATGCATCCGATGTGAAAAAATATCTAAAGGACTACAGAGAAGTGAGTGAAGAAAGGAACCTCCCCGTTCACGTTGGCCGGAGTGTGGAGCAGGCTGAGCGAGAGTTGATTCTCCGCGCGTTGCTGGATATCAAAGGCAATATCCTCGATTTGAAAAACCTGGTTGCCGATCAGGTGAGCACCCTCAACAACTCTTATCCGGAATCGGTGGCTCTGCGTGAGCCTCAGGAGGAGCCGAACCTCTCGCTTCAGGATATGGAGAAGCGTATGATCGCCGAGGCGCTGCAGCGGTTCAAAGGCAACCGCCGTGTTGCTGCGCGAGCATTGAACATTAGCGAGCGAACGCTCTACAGAAAAATCAAAGAGTATGGATTAGGTTGAATGATGCGCTTTGCTAATACGACCCGGTCAACCGTTCTTAGCGCCGTTTTGATTGCATCGCTCGTTCTCTATAGCGGCTGCCCCTACTCATTCACCGGGGCGTCAGTTCCCAAGCATCTTAAGACAATTGCCATCCCACTGGTCGACGATCAGTCTGGCTTCGGGGAGGCCGGTTTGCGTGAGCGATTCACCACCGAGCTGACGAACCTGTTCATCAGCGACAACAGCTTGCAGGTCACGGATCGCGCAACGGCAGATTCGATTCTTGAAGGAGCCATCGTTACCGTCAGCGATGCACCATCGGTTGTTACGCAGGGCGAGGCGGTTGCAAAGCGCAGGATTACGATTACTGTAAAGTGCGCCTATCAGGACAAGGTGCAGAGAAAGAGAATATGGGAGAAGACGTTCTCTCAATGGGGAGATTACGACTCGGGAGGAGGCTTGTCGCAGCGTGATGCGGGCCTGCGAGAAGCCATCAAGAAAGTTACAGAAGATATTTTGTTGGAAACAGTCTCCGGCTGGTGATTCGGGGGCCAGCACACCATCATCATTCATATTTCGAGGTACACCAAACAGATTGTTATGGAAGAGATTATTCTGATCGCCTACATCAGCACGCTGTCCATCCTGTTCGTATTCGGCTCCCACGGCTTCATTATGATCTACTATCACCTGAAGTTCCGGTACTGGAGTGGCAAGCCCGCTGACGATCTCAGTGAATACCCGGTCGTTACTGTGCAGCTGCCCGTGTTCAACGAGCTGTACGTGGTCGGCCGATTGATCGATGCATCGTGCGCCATTGTCTATCCGAAGGACAAGCTCGAGATCCAGGTGCTGGATGATTCAACGGATCAGACTGTTGGCATTGTGGCGTCCCATGTTGATCGATACCGCAAGCAAGGATTCGACATCAAGCACATCCGCCGCGCGAACCGCGACGGCTTCAAAGCAGGTGCGTTGAAAGAAGGGCTCTTGAAGGCACGGGGCGAGTTCGTGGCAATCTTCGACGCTGATTTCGTTCCTCGCTCCAACTTTCTCCTGAAGACCATCCCACACTTCTATGTCGATCCGAAGATCGGCATGGTACAGACACGGTGGGAACATCTGAACTCGGACTACTCTCTGCTTACTCGTACACAGGCCATGGCTCTCGATGGCCACTTCGTGATCGAGCAGGCGGTGAGGAACAAGGCTGGATTCTTCATCAACTTCAACGGTACGGCAGGTGTGTGGAGGAAGTCATGCATAGAAGACGCGGGTAACTGGCAGGCCGATACGCTGACGGAAGATCTGGACCTGAGCTACCGCGCTCAGCTGAAGGGATGGAAGTTCAAGTACTTGAACAATGTTACCTCACCAGCCGAGCTGCCCTCGGAGATCAACGCGCTCAAGTCACAACAATTCCGCTGGACGAAAGGCGCTATCGAGACAGCACGAAAAATGCTTCCTGTAGTCTGGAAGTCGGCAATCCCGCTGAAGATCAAGATCCATGCAACCTTCCATCTCACGAACAACCTGGTGTTCCCGTTCATCCTTCTGGCAGGCATTCTCAATGTGCCGCTTGTGTTCATTAAGCACACAGGCTTGTACAACACGTACTTTGACTTCATGTCGATTTTCGTCTTTGCGTTTATCGGGTCGTTCCTCTTCTATATGTTCTCGCAGCGGGATGTGCATCAGGACTGGCAACGCAGGCTGTTCCTGTTCCCCATCTTCATGGCGGGCAGCATGGGGTTTGCGGTCAATAACAGCAAAGCTGTTCTTGAGGGATTGTTCAGGAAGAAGAGCGAATTCGTCCGCACGCCGAAGTACAACATCAAGGACAAAAAGGATTCATGGAAGGACAAGCAATACGTTCCGGTCAAGATCAGTGGAACGGTTGTCGTCGAGATTCTCCTGGCAATTTATTGCTTTGTTGGTGTTGCATCTTCCATTTATTTTTTGGAGATTGCGGCAGTTCCGTTTCAGTTGCTGTTCTTCCTTGGATTTGCATTTGTCTCCATCATGTCCATCAAGCACGCCTGGCTGGCGCGCAAGATGAATACCGCAAGATAAGGACTAACGTCGCGTGTATAGCCACAAGGAGTCTGCAATGTACATCCCGTCGCTGGAGGCGCGGCTCGCTTCCAACGCTAAGTCTCCTTCGTTTGCACGCCTTGCCTCGTACCACCTGAAAGAGGGACAGATTCAGAAAGCTGTGGACCTCTGCCTTGAAGGGCTGAAGTTGTACCCGAACTATGGGACGGCTCACTTGGTGCTCGGGAGGTGCTACGAAGCCATGGGCCGCAACATTGAGGCGATGCTCGAATACCGCAGGGCGCTGAAGGCCATGCCAGATAACCCCATCGTTCAGGGATTGCTCAAGCATGTTGAGCAGCGCGAGCAGGAAGCCTTCAAAGCGTTCTCCGAAGAGAGCGCGCACAAGCTGAAAGAACGCAAGAATACGCTCACGTTCGAGAAGTTCGTTGAAGAAGGAACGGAAAAGAAGGAAAGTACTGCGGAGTTTCTCCTGAAGCGTCTCCAGGAAGTGAAAAAGACTGCGCCAAGCGCCGTGGCTGAAGGCCAACCTGAAGAGGCCGCTCATGCGCAGGGTGTTGCTCCAAGCAAGATCGTCACTGCGACCCTTGCTGAAATCTACGCGACTCAGGGTGAGTACAAAGAAGCGATTGATGCGTACAGGAAACTCGTCAGCCAGCGGCCGATTGAAGCTGAGCGGTACGCAAAACGGATTGTGCAGCTCGAAGAGTTGAGCAGGCTGCAGCAGGTCGAGCATCAAGAGCACTGACCGGCAGAAGTGTGCAGAACGAAAAACGCCTCTCATGTGAGAGGCGTTTTTCGTTTGGAGCGTACATCGTGGATCAACTACTTGAGCTTGTTGACGTACTTCGTCAGGCTTGATTTATTGTTTGCCGCCTTGTTCTTGTGGATGATGCCTTTTGCGGCGAGTTGATCGAGCAGCTTCACGGTCTTGCGCAACTCGGAGAGTGCTTTCTCCTTTTCGGCAGTGGTGCGCACCCGCTTGATCGCCGTGCGCATCTTCGACATCCATTGTTTGTTCCGTACACCTCTGCGTTTTGAGATGCGCGCCCGTTTCACCGCTGATTTGTGTTGTGCCATTCAGGATCCCTGCGTGATGCTAACAGATATGATGTGTTTGTGCGTATCAACATATCCAAAAAGCGCATCAAAGTCAACGCGCATCCCCGGCAGCTGATGCATGCCGGACTCGCTCGCCGGGTTCCACAGCCTCAGAGCACTTTAGAATGCTTGCTACTGGTGCTCCTTTTCTGTAACTTTTTTTGTGCACAACAACACGATGAGCGAAGACACCTCCCGGTAAATGCCACGAGCGACTCGGCCACATAAGACTGCGGCCATACCGTCTGTTGATTCCAAAGAGCAGCGAAAACTTGAATCCCGTGCCGAGGACTCCAACCTCATTCAGCAAGCACTTGCGGGAAATAACCATGCCTACAAGAAGCTAATGCAGAAGTACCATGATGCCATCTTTAACTTCGTCTTCAAGATGGTGCACGACCGTCCGCAGGTGGAGGATCTGACGCAGGAGGCATTCATCAAGGCCTTTCAGTCGCTGAAGAACTTCAACGACGAGTACGCATTCTCCACGTGGCTGTATAAGATTGCTATGAACAACAGCATCGACTTCATCCGGAAGCGGAAACTGCAGATGTACTCGATCGACAAGCCGATCGAGTCGAAGGACAGCGACTATACGTTCGAGCTTCCCGATGAGTCGTATGAGGCTGACAGGGAACTCATCAGCGGGCAGAGGGCAAGGCTGCTGAATGAAGCCATCGCAAAGCTTCCCGAAAAGTACAAAAAAGTAATACGCCTCAGACATGTTGAAGAGAAAAGCTACGAAGAGATTGCCGAAGCGCTCAAGCTGCCCATCGGTACCGTAAAAGCTCATATTTTCCGCGCACGGGAAATGCTCTACAGGTCTCTCAGAGATAAGATTCGCCACTACTAACAGG
>CAYHRX010000041.1:0-12370 GCA_964359075.1 uncultured Chitinophagales bacterium | reverse complement strand
CGACGATTCCTCCTCCATCTCCTTTTCGCCGGTCCCGCTGCCTGCTGTGGAGAACCTCGTGGCGTCGCTTGCCTTCGGATTCCCAATCGCCGGCGACGTGGTGCGCGTGAAGGGTGAAGCTGCTGTCTCCGCATTTACCAATGACCTGCGCGCTCAGGAGAAAAGCGTGAACATCGGTCCACTCAAGTCGTTGTTTACAGCACGGCACTCCTCCCAGTTCGATGGCGCTGCCACGCTCGGCATGATGATCAGGCCTTCGAGTACGTTCCAACTCGGTCTCAATGGAAAGTGGATCGGGCCTGGGTACACAAGTCTGGGGTATGCCCAGCTTCAGAATGACGTGTTTGAGACAAACGTGTCACCGGCGTTCAGCTTCGCCGAGCGTAAGGTCTCCGTCCGTGCATCCGTGGGACTCCGCTTCAACAACCTGCGCAATAACCGGTTCGCCACAACGAACAGGGTGATGACGTCCATCTCGACGACGGTGCAGCCATCGTCGTCGTTTGGAGTCGACCTGCAATACGCGAACCACAGCATGAACTCGAAACCGAAGAACGACACGCTGAAGATCGACAACACACTGAACTCATTCTCCATCTCTCCCCGCTACATCTTCGAGGGGCTTGGCGGCAACAATACAGCCATCCTCTCCTACTACTTCCAGCAGTTCAGTGACAACAACGTTCTGGCGGCGGCGTTCAGCAAGAGCCAGACGAATACAATCACCGGTATTTGGACGCTGATGTTGCCATCAACACTCTCGTTCACAACAACGGCAACGCACGTAAGCTCAAAGCTTGCATCGACATCAACAATAACATCGCTCAACGAAACAGTGGGCCAGAGTTTCTTCGACGGGAAGCTCTCTCTTTCAGGGGGAGGAACTTACAGCCGTATCAGTGCATTCTCGAAGGACAAGCAGTTTGCCGGACGGCTCAATGCAAGCTACAGTCTGGATCAGGCGGGAATGTTCACGCTGAGTATCTCAACGAATGCCTACAACTTTGGAGCCGCCGCGGGACAGCCCAACTTTACCGAGTCGCAGGCGGTGTTGCAGTATGGGTTGAGTTTCTGAGAAACAGTCGATGGATAACTGTACATCACACACTTCAAAGGAGAATCCCATGAGTTGCAGAAACGCGTTGATGGTATCCTTGCTCTGTTTGCTTCTGCCTCACCTGAGCATCTCCCAACAACTGGTCGTCAATGTGAACATGGCGTACCCGATGCCCTCCCTTCTTTCGGAGTGGCAGCGCAATCCGGCGCTGATCAGCATCATGGTGGTGAACAATACGGGAAGAGAGATTCCGAACGCGGCGTTCTCGTTTAGCATCCGCGACCTCTCCAATAACCAGCTCGTCGCCAGCTCGAACGACAACAGCCCTTCTCTCCCGCGCTTCCCGCTGCGGCAGGGGCAATTCACATACACAGGCCAGCAGATTATCAACACAGCGGCGGTGGATGTAAACCCGAACTACAGAACGATTGCCACCACTACGGGACGGTTGCCGGAAGGGCAGTACGAATTCTGCGTCCGTCCTCTTGACGCCAACGGTGTGCCGATAGCATCAACGGGCAGGCTGTGTGTCACCTGCACAGTGATCATCCCCGATCCTCCCACCCTCCTCCAACCTGTCGATCATGACACGATCCTCGACAACACGCTGCCGGCATTTCTCTGGACGCCTGTGCAGCTTGCCGGCGAGATCATTGAGTATCGACTCAGGATCGCCCCGATGTTTCAGGGACAGGATCGCCGCATGGCGATTGAGAACAACACGCCGCTGCTCAACCGGACTGTTTTGTACCCTTCCTACCAGTACAGCCCGTCCGATCCTCCCTTCACGTTCTACCCAAACGCCCGTGGTTTTGCATGGCAGGTGCAGGCGGTCAACCATGAAGGCGTTCCGGCGACACGGAACGAGGGGCGGAGTGAGATCAACACCTTCTGCACCACCACGACATGTGAGACGACGAGAACAGTCACCCGCTGCAATTGCACCGCGTCCGCATCCGTACACAACACCGGCAAAGCCCGTGGACTATGGACGTACGAAGTCCGGGGGACGTTCGAATGCACGGGGACGTTTGGTTCAGGTGGCACCCAGCAACTGTGCGACGAGCGATCCGTCACGTACGCATGGACGATCTCCTCTGGCTCTGACGTGGCGCGTATCGACGGTGGAGCAACTGGCACGACCGTCACGGTCCGACCGCTCAAGGCAGGACAATTCGTTCTCGCTGTCAACGTCACCGTCACCTGCAACGACCGCACAACGTGCACAGGCTACGCTAACGCCGAAGAAACGATCACCACCTGGCCACCGGACACAACCGGTTGTAAGTGCGATATTGCGCACGAGTGGCTGGGCGGCCCACCCATCAAGATCGACAAGAACTTGACGACGTACTCAGCCCAAGACTTCATGCAAGGGATCGCAGTCGGCATCTCGGCCCTTTCCTCTGACAAGGATATTCTCGTACAGAAGTGCATCAAAGGTGGCGTGCGAGAGAAATTCATCCGGGACATCGGCGACCCGGTGTCGTACGCATGGGAGGTCGAGGCCGGAGACAAGAACATGCTCATCGGCGGAGCAGGCAGCAGCGTCCTGTACGTCCTCCCCTACAAACTGAAGAAAGGCGAGAAGCACGTCGCGAAGATCAAGCTCAAGATCAGCAGTGCCAACGACGACCCGACCGAGGGGCGGGTCACGATCACCGCAACCGGAAAAGATACCTGTGGTGTCTACACCATGGAGATCAAGACCGAGCCGTTGAAAGAAAAAGATCCGAAGGTGCGTCCACCGGAGGAGAAGGGCACGTGCATCCCGCTTGAGGAAGAATGGATCAGGAACGGAGAGATTGCTGCCGCCATCACCGCCACTGCACCGGTGCAGATGGGTGAGATTACATTGCTCGAAGTGACCGCGAAAGATCCCGATCTCATCAAGATCAAATGCCAGAGTCCCGGCGAGTGCGGCAACCCGGACAAGAACGTGGACACCGATGAGCCGTTCATCTACGCTTGGACTGATGGTGGAGCCGGGGGAAGTTTTGTTCTGGGAAGCGATGGCTCATCTGTTCTTTACCTTGCACCCCCGAAGAAAGGCGACGTGACCATCACCTGCGAGCTGCAGGACAATGGCACGCACCGCGCGGCGTCCGGAGAGAAGAAGACGGTCGTAGCAACGCTCAAAGTCTACGACGCGCTTACAGACCTCAACCTCAAAGAGACCGATCCGAAGAAGAAGCCGCTCACCGTCGGTCTGAGTCAGTTCCTTGAGCCGATTTGGATTGCCGGTCCGAAGATTGTGGTCGTAAAGGCGGACTACTGTTCCAACCTCGGCGGGAAGACCGGAAAGTTTGTCGGAACAAAAGACAAAGCATCCGGCCTCACAAAGGAGGAAGCCTCACTGCACTTCACAGCCAATCCTGACAAAGACAATGCTCTTGATATCGCATGGAAGGCGCACACGCACATCCACGAGAAGCACAAGGTGTATGGCCGGATCACGTTCAAGTTCGAAGGAGGAAAGGTCTTCTATACCGACACATCGTGGGAGAAGAGCAACTACATGGAAGGCGACGGGAACAAAGAGTACAAGCTCTTCTTCGAGAAGATCGTGAAGAAGGATGATGGGAAGTGGCGCGGAAACAAGTCCGAACCGGAGGATGTTTACAAGACGGAACCTGTGGTGAACGGAACGAAGGCAATGAACTGGTTCGTGCACTGGGCAAAGAGCACGTACGACCCCTGCACGAAGGGGTACGACCTCGCAAGCTCTGATCCGAAGTATGAGTTCCACGAGAACCTTAGCACCGGCTTTGCAGATTATTACAACAACCGACAAAACACGATCCGGGTCTCGAAGAAGGTCGCGGAAGACGTCGACATCACCGGCTACCAACGTCTCGGGTTCAGGTTCACCAACAGCGACAACAAGAGAGCCACGGCCGAGATCGATCTGCCGCCGTACAAACTCGAAGGGGTGAAGCTCGCCAACAAAATCATCAACCACGAACTGGCGCACTGGGAGGCCATCACAAAGAACTGGAGAGGCGGCGGTACGTGGCAGGCTGCATACGGACCTCTTTCAACGACCCCGCGCGTCGTACGGACGTTCAACGCCAGGAGCTCATCGACTCTGACTGTCACATCAGCAAATGTGACGAACGCGGGAACCGATGTCGTTCCCAAATTCAGCGTCAGCATCACCGTTACGGGGGAGGATAACAACAGGTATACGATAACGATCTCACGCGGCTGGGTTGCTTCCGGAGATCTAACAGGGAGCCGTTTCGTCTACATGAGCGAGCATGATGCTCCGACAACCTTCCGGATCAACAACGGCGCACCGATCGCAACACAGAATGGGTTCATGATCGAGCGAAGGTCCCTCGTGTTTACCGTATCCGAACGTCCGAACGACCCTGATGACGACTGGGTACCCAACCTTGTGGAGGATGAGATGGGAACCTCATGGAATGCCAGGATCACATTCGGCGATTTCTATCACCCGGATAGGAACGACCAGGAGTTCTGGGCCGAGTGGCGGACAAAGGACATCATCCCCCCCAACTGTCCTGACGAGAAGGACTGGGCGAACCCCGGACTGCAAACCAAGTAAGGAAGGAGAAGATGTTATGATCAGACTACACTCGGTACTCTGCAACCCTCAGAATCTGACTGCTGTTGTCCTCGACGTTGTCGGGCGGAGCAAGACAACCCAACTCAAGCCTCGTTCCTCACCTCTCCCGAGGGCTATAGGAATCAGTCTCTTGATCATCGCACTGACGGTTCCCATCAGGAACCTGGAAGCGCAAGAGCTTTGGAAATCCGACCCCGAGCTTGCAGCACTCGTTGAAAAGGTCGGAAACAAAAAAGCAGTAGACAGTTGCCTGAAGGTGTTGGATAGGACTGCCGCGGCACTCGCGTCAGCGAAGATGAAGGTAACAGAGGACGAGAAAGGCTGGCTCCCCGTCCGATGCGCGAAGTGGGTTGGCCTGCTTGGCGACCAGCGTGCAATGCCGACCCTGGGGAAGATCCTCACTTTCAAACGCACAAAAGACGAGTATACCAAAGAGGGCTCGTTTCTCCGCTCGTTGCAGGAACAGGCATTCCGTTCTCGCGTCCAGTTGATGATCCTTGCGGGGAAGACTGATGAGGCGTTTGATGGGCTGATTGCGGAGTTCAAACGAGCGGGACAGAGGAACGAACTGCCGTTGCACAATCGGGATATGATCGACTTTGCGATGGGCGAACTGGCCACCCGAGACGAGCTGTTCCCGCTGCTCCTGAACTACGCCAGAACATCCCTCCTTCCCATCCCAACTCTCCCTGCCGAGAACATGGAGGCCCTCCGGCGGTACGAGGAGTTCGAGCGCTTGAAAAGAGTCGCGTCAATCTCCACCAGGCAACGGAGAGATGCGGTCCTGCACCTTGTAACATCCGCTGAACAAAGTGATCGTGAACTTGGATTGGAGTTGCTGGACTACTCCGAGGCAACCGCCGATGAGCTTATCACTCTGATGAAGCAAAAGGAAGAACCTGCAAAGTCGTCGATCCGCCTGGCACTGGAGACAATGCAGCAGGTTTTCAAGCGGCGTATTGACCAGAAGCAGAAGGAGATGGCCGGACTTCAGGCGAACACATCGGCGTGGGAAGCTGCAAAGCAAGAAATGACCAAAGCGATGGAGATCAACGCACGAATTGAGAAGGCGCTGAATGAATAAGCCCGATGCGGCATCTGCCAGAATGTGAACAATGGCAATCTCCGCCACGCCACGAGGGTTCTCTCAAAACCAACGACAGGTATCAGAGGAAACATGGATATCGCCGAACGCAAGCTCACTGAACAGGCATACAGAACTCTCGTGGATCATTCCCTCCAGGGAATGGCCATCGTTCAGGATGGACGCTTCGTCTTCGCCAACCAAGCGGTGGAGACAATAGGCGGGTATTCGGTTGGAGAACTCCTATCGTTCTCTGCTGAAGAGTTTCCTGGTCTTCTCCACGAGGAGGATCGAGCACGGTTGCTGGGCTACATGCGCGACCGACTGGCCGGCAAGCCAGCACCCTCGCACTACGAAGCTCGGCTCTACAGGAAAGACGGACAGACTCGCTGGATAGAGGTCTCTTCCACCCGCATCGAGCACGGGGGGAGACCGGCCATCCAGGGTATCATCATTGACATCACCGAGCGCAAACAGGCTGAAGAAGCGTTGCAGCAAGTGCTTCAGGAGCATGAATCGCTGATCCATGCCATCGATGGCATTGTGTGGCAAGCCGATGCCCATACCTTCCGGTTTGATTTTGTCAGCCAGCAGGCGGAACGATTGCTCGGCTATCCTGTGGAGCGTTGGATTCAGGAGCCGACGTTCTGGCGAGATCACATCCATCCAGACGATCGGGAACAGGCAATTTCATTTTGTGTAGCTGCCACTGCCGAGAAACGCCCCCACGAGATCGAATACCGGATGCTGGCTGCCGATGGCCGAACCGTCTGGTTGCGTGATATCATCACCGTGGTTGTGGAGAACAACGAGCCCGTTCAGCTCTGTGGGGTGATGGTGGACATCACCGAACGCAAGAGGGTGCAGGAGATTTTGCACGAGAGCGAGGATCGTTACCGAGATCTGGTGGAGCACAGCCGGGACTTCATCTGCACACATGATCTCGAGGGGCATATCGTCTCTGCGAATCCTTGGGCAGCCAAAGTCCTGGGCTATGAGATAGATACCATCCTGCAAATGAATATCCGCGACTTTCTCGCGCCTGAAGTGCGCGGGGGAGTTGATGCGTACCTCGCTAAAATTCAGAAACGCGGCACCGCGAATGGGCGGCTACTCGTTCAGACTGCCGCGGGTGAGCGGCGCATTTGGGAATACAACAACACTCTGCGCACCGAGGGCGTCGCCACGCCGATTGTGCGTGGGATGGCGCGCGACATCACCGAGCACAAGCGAGCAGAGGAGGAAATCCGAACTCGTGCGCGACAGCAAGCAGCAGTGGCTGAGTTAGGCCAACGCGCTCTGGGTAGTATTACCCTTTCCACACTGATGGACGAAGCTGCTGCTGTCGTCGCACAAACCCTCGAAGTAGAGTACAGCAAGGTTTTGGAGCTGCTTCCCGACGGCAGCTTGTTGTTGTTGCGGGCAGGCGTGGGCTGGAAGCAAGGGTACGTGGGACATGCGACGGTGGACGCCAGCATAAACTCACAAGCGGGCTATACCTTGCTCTCGAACGAGCCGGTGATCGTCGAAGAGCTGCGGACAGAACGGCGCTTCATTGGGCCGCCGCTTTTGTGCGACCACGGGGTGGTCAGCGGAATGAGCGTCATCATCAATGGCAAGGGCCGGCCTTGGGGTGTGTTAGGCGCACACACAACTCGGCGACGAACATTCACGCGGGATGACATCAATTTCCTCCAAGCGGTCGCCAATGTGTTGGCTTTGGCCATTGAGCGCAAGCGGGCAGAGGAGGCGCTCTGGGAATCCGAGAGGAGATACCGGGAGGTTGTTGAAAGTGCCTCCGACATTATTTATTCCACGGACCGGGACGGCAGATTCGCCCACGCCAATGCGGCGGCGCTTCGAGTCACCGGCTATTCACTCGAAGAGCTGACGAAGTTCTGCTACCTGGACCTTATTCTGCCGGAGCACCGCAACAGGGTGAAGAGGGTATACTTCCGACAGTATCTCGGGAAAGAGCTATCGTCCTACGTCGAATTTCCGTTTCTTAGCAGTTCGGGAGAGGTTCAGTGGTTCGGCCAAAGCGCCTCTCCGATATTCGAGGATCAGAATATTGTTGGCTTCCATGTGATTGCCCGTAACATCACCGAGCGCAAGCGGACAGAAGAAGCGATTCGCAAATTGAGCCATCAAAACAAACTAATCCTGGATTCCTTGGGAGAGGGAGTGTACGGAATCGACATTCTTGGGAAAACTACTTTCATTAATCCGGCAGCGGCGGAAATGCTTGGCTACACAATAGAAGACCTACTTGGCAAATCCATGCACGAGATTCTGCATCACTCAAAACCTGACGGGACCCCTTATCCCCGGGAGGAATGTCCCATCTACGCTGCGTTCAAAGACGGGATGAAACATCATGTTATGAACGAAGTCTTTTGGAGAAAAGATGGCACAAGCTTCCCGGTCGAATATGTAAGCACACCGATGCGAGAGCAAGATAAGCTGGCTGGTGCGGTGGTCGTTTTCAAAGACATCACTGAACGCAAGCGGACAGAACGTGAGATCAACCTCCTGGCACAAGCGGTTGCCTCCATAAAAGACTGCGTCTCGATTACCGACCTTGAGAATCGATTTACTTTTGTGAACAACGCGTTCGAACGCGTGTACGGGTATACCTCTGAGGAGTTGTTGGGTAAACACGCGTCCCTTCTACGGTCGCCCGATATGTCACAGGAAACGGCGAACCAAATCCTTCCCGCTACTCTTGCCGGAGGATGGTATGGCGAGATAATGAACCGTCGCAAGGATGGCGCGGACTTCCTGGTTGAGCTTTGGACTTCGTTGGTGAAGGATGAGGCAGGCAAGCCAGTCGCGCTTGTTGGTGTAGCGCGTGACATCACCGAACGCAAGCAGGCAGAGATCGCCCTGCGCGAGAGCGAGCAGAAGCATCGCTTGGTTCTTGACAGTGTCGACGAGATTATCTACGAAGTCAACCTTGCAGACAAAGAGTTCCTGCAAGGCAAGGTTGAATTCGTCAGCGGTCGGGTGGAGAATATTCTGGGCTACCGTCCAATAGAATTCATGGCAAACCCCAGGTTTTGGCTGAGCCTTGTTCATCCAGATGATGTTGATACAGTACGACAAACCACTGCAAGTATTCTTGCAACGAAGGCCGCCGTGACTCGAGAGTACCGCCTCCGGCACAAGACTTCGGGGGAGTACCACTGGATGGAAGACCATGTTGTACCGCAATTCGACAAGTCGGGGAACGTGATTCGCATCTTTGGCGTGGCGCGGGACGTAACAGACCGCAAGAAGAATGAGGAAAAGCTGTTGCTGCTCTCCAATGCTCTTGAGCACGCAGCGGACTGCGTGTTCATCACCGATAAAGACGGCGTCATTGAATATGTCAATGCTAGGTTTACGAAGACCACAGGCTACTCTGAAGCTGAGGCACTTGGCAAAACACCCCGCATACTCAAGTCGAAAAAGCACACCATGAGCTTCTATGAACGTATGTGGAACAAAATCCTGAATGGAAAAACGTTTCGCTTTGAGTTTACCAACAGGAGGAAGAATGGGGAGCTGTTTATTGATGATCGAACAATCGTCCCGATAAGTGATAGCCACGGTAACATTGCACACTTCGTCGCGACGGGGAGCGACGTTACCGACCGTAGGAAGATGGAGCGGGAGATCCTTGAAGTGAGCGCGCGCGAGCAACAACGCATAGGACAGGACCTGCACGATAGTTTGGGACAGCATCTCACGGGCATTGGGTTCCTGATCAAGTCACTCGAAGAAAGGCTGGAGGCGAAAGCACTCCCTGAGGTGGCAAACGTCCGTCAACTGACAGAACTCGTCAATCAGGCAATAGAGCAAACGCACAGTCTCGCAAGGGGCTTGGTTCCGGTTTCGCTGGAGTCCAGCGATATTGTGGAGGCTTTGCAGGAACTCTCTGCGCATGTAGAGAAGGTATTTCAGATCAGATGCACATTCAGAGGCGGCCCTGCCGCTCGTGTTGTAGATAACACCTTTGCTATTCACCTGTACCGCATTGCACAAGAGGCTGTCACCAATGCAGTGAAACACGGAAGAGCCTCGCATGTTGCTATTAGTCTCGATAGGGATGAGAGAAACGTCGTGCTTAAGGTGGAGGACAATGGTGTGGGTATGCGCGATGACGGGGGCCGGAAGCCGGGCCTTGGTATGAGAATCATGAACTACAGAGCAAGCATGATCGATGCAACACTTGAGGTGAAACGAAGCACGAGTGGCGGGACCGCAGTGACATGTGTAATCGAATCGTCCAAGAATCCATAGCAGGCTGTTGAAAAACCGAGCGTCATAGTCATTAGCAGCGAAATCGCCTGGTAATGACACAGCCTGTAGGAACCGAAAACACACGTCACCCTGAGCGCAGTCCCGACCGCCTCTCAGGTCGGGACGAAGTCGAAGGGTGCTCAGAGCAGCCTTCGACTCCGTTCGTCCCGATAAGAAGCATCGGGACTCACTGCGCTCAGGCTGACGATTATTGCTGTGTCGTCGCCCCAAACAGCCACGCGTGCTTTGGGCGTGGTTAAGAAACTCGCAATGACCAGTGTTGGAATGAGCATCCCGCCACTTCTTTTGTGGCGGGATTAGCAAATGATAGTTGGAATAGTACTAGCTGAGAGGAACCTATGACCAGAAGAAAGGAAGCCGTGCAGAGAGGAGTTCGGAACAAAGTTTTCCTTGTTGACGACCATCCGATTGTCAGGCTGGGGATGAGGGAGCTTATCAATCAACAGCATGATTTGGCTGTCTCTGGCGAGGCTGAAGACGCTCGAACCGCTCTGGAGAGAATTCCAGTGGATGTGCCAGACGTAGCTGTCGTTGATATTTCGCTCAAAGGGATGGACGGCCTTGAGCTCATCAAGCGGATCAAGGCACAATACCCTCAAGTGAAGACCCTGGTTGTCAGTATGCATCCTGCCTCTCTCTATGCAGAACGGGCGTTCCGGGCAGGTGCTCATGGCTATATAATGAAGCAGGAGGCGAACGAAAGTCTGATTGCAGCAATCCGCCGGGTCTTGGAAGGCAAGATGTATGTCAGTGAATCTTATGCAGGAACGTTGCTTCACAAACTTGCCAAAGGCGGGAGCGGCATGGAAACGTCCGTGGTAAGTGTCCTGAGTGACCGGGAGCTGGAGGTGTTTCGTTTAATCGGGGAAGGTCACGGAACTCGGGAGATTGCGGAACTGCTGCAATTGAGCATGAAAACAATTGAAACCTACCGCGAACACATTAAAGGAAAGTTGATACTCAAAGATGCGCCCGATCTCGTCCAACATGCCAGTCAATGGGTGCGAGAGCAGAAACAAAGTTGAGTGTCATACCGGCAAGTATAGGGGAATCCCCTACCTCGAAGTACGCATTTCTCTTATTGCCAACCAGTTACAATTTGCACTTCTTGCTATTGTTTAGGGCCAACCTTCCCCGCCCGCCATCTGTGATCGGGTGCTGGGCAACCAATAGCAGGCGCGCGTCTTACGTTGTGGGTTTCTGTGTCCTTACCCCGACAGAGGTCGGGATAAGACGGGCAACCAATGGCAGGCGCGCGTCTCACGTTATGGGAGTGTCATGCGGGTAACGCAGGTTGAGGAGGTGACCTCCAGAGGCTCGTCAACCAGGTACGCGCATAACAGCATAAAGAGTCAACCAAGTCAACCAAGAGAGGAAATGGATCATGCGAGTCCTCATAGCTGATGGAGACCCGGTCTCGCGCCAGGTACTGGAGCGCTTGCTGCTCGATTGGAGCTACGAAGTGGAGACGGCACATGATGGAACCGCAGCATGGGACGTGTTGCGGAAGCCGGACCCACCTTGCATCGCAATCCTCGATTGCGTTATGTCTGGAATGGATGGAATAGAAATCTGCCGCAGAGTGTGTGCGATCCACGGGTTGCATCTTCCATACGTCATACTGCTCACTGACAAGGGAAAGACAGCAGATATCATGAAGGGGTTGCGGCTTGGTGCTGGCGACTGTATCATGAGGCCGTTCATCAGGGAAGAATTGCAGCTGCGCCTGCATGTTGGTGCAAGGATAGTGGAACAACGAGCCGAGCTGACGCGACGTGTGCGAAAGCTCGAGGATGTTCTCTCGCATATCGTCGGATTCAGAGGTCAGCTCAAAGTGTGCTCCGGCTGCAAGAGTGTATCCGACGGCAACGGCAAGTGGCACAGGTTTGAGACATACCTTGCACAGCATCTAGAGCATCTGTTTCTCGATGGTGTGTGTCCTGCCTGTAACAACAAGGAGGAGAGGACAGATCGTGAGCGACCGCGTCTCGGCGTGTGCGGATCTGAAGAACGCCGTTTGATGGTGAACTCTGAAGCCAGATCGAACATCTGACAACCGTAAGGGGAGGTACCATGCAAAACGCAAACCTTGTTGAACTGAGCAGGCCAGCAAGTAATGACGGAGCCTGGAACGATACCAGCAGGGTTTCGAGAAGCCGCTCGTGGCTCAAGAAGGAACCTCCGCATGCTCAACATGAGCTGTTACAGCGCATAGAAGAGCTGGAGCTGGCCAACAAAGAAAGGAACGTGCTCATGGGGATGGCAGCACATGACCTTAGGAACCCTTTGAGCGTGATTCTTTCAGACACGAAGCTCCTTCTGAATGAGTCAT
>CAYHRX010000040.1:0-12466 GCA_964359075.1 uncultured Chitinophagales bacterium | reverse complement strand
CGAGAAATCGCGAGCCTTTTTTTCATCTCAACCTGTTACTTTTTAGACAGCCTCTTGGGGTGAGGTCAGAAAGCCAAGCGGGCATCATCTGAGTGCCCGCTTTGTGTTTTCTTTTCGACTCAGTATGACAATCAGTTTTCCACCGGCTTCGGCTCTTTGTGGTGCTCTGGCCTCATCAGCACTTTACGGCTCAGCTTGAATCGGCCCTGGTCGTCCTTGTCGGTGATCTTCACGTCGAACTGATCGCCAACCTTCACAACGTCAGACGGATGGTTGACTCGCTTGGTGTCGAGCTGCGAAACGTGGACGAGTCCTTCCTTGCCGGGAAGGAATTCGACGAACGCACCGAAGTCCATGATCTTCTTCACCGTCGCACGGTAGACCTTGCCTACCTCGGGCACCTCAGTAATCCTGTTGATCGCGTCGATTGCCTTCTGGGCGGAATCCTTCGATGTTGCAGCAACGACGATCGTGCCATCGTCTTCGATGTTTACCTCGGCGCCGCTATCCTTCACGATCTGGCGGATGTTCTTTCCACCCGGCCCGATGACTGCTCCAATCATATCCACAGGAACCTTCAGCGTGGTCAATCGTGGTGCGAACGACGAAAGATCGCCGCGTGGCGCGCTGATTACCTCATTCATCTTGCCAAGAATATGCATGCGACCCAGACGAGCCTGTTCAAGTGCCCGCTTCATAATCTCCAACGAGATGCCACGGATCTTGATGTCCATCTGAAACGCCGTGATCCCGTCAGATGTCCCGGCAACCTTGAAGTCCATGTCGCCGAGGTGGTCCTCGTTGCCAAGGATATCACTCAGGATTGCAACACGGTCGCCTTCCTTCACGAGCCCCATGGCAATACCCGCAACGGATTCCTTTAGTGGAGCGCCGCCATCAAGCAAAGCGAGTGTTGCTGCACACACCGTTGCCATGGAAGATGAGCCGTTGGACTCAAGAATATCAGAAACGATGCGTACAGTGTACGGGAATTCGGCTTCGGGCGCCATCATGCCCTTGATGGAGCGCTCGGCAAGATTGCCATGGCCGATCTCTCGTCTGCCCGTGGTGCCAAGCCTTCCAACTTCGCCTACAGAAAACGGAGGGAAGTTGTAGTGCAGCATGAAGCGCTTGGTTGAATCGGGCAGCAGGCCGTCAATGATCTGCTCGTCGAGCTTTGTGCCGAGCGTGAGCGTGGTGAGGCTCTGAGTCTCGCCTCGCTGGAACAACGCCGAGCCGTGAGTTCTCGGAAGGAGGCCGATTTCAATATTGATGGGCCTGATATCCGTAAGGCCACGGCCATCGAGGCGCTTACCTTGTGCAAGGATCATCTCCCGCATCTCGACGTACTCCATGTCGTGCAGGATTGCGTTAATGGCTTTCTCCTGCTCAGGATACTTTTCAGCAAGCCCGTTGTTCACTTCTTCGTAGATCACGGCTGTCTTGCTTGCCCGTTCTTCTTTCAACATTGGTGTACCGGCAAGGACTCTGATCCTGTCGCCAACAATCGCCTTAACGTCGGCAATGAGGGCCTCGTTACCTTCGAGAAGTGGGGCCTGTCTTTTTTGGCGCCCGCACTCTCTGGCAAGCTCAAGCTGCAGTGCACACATATCCTTGATGAAGCCATGAGCAAAGGCAAGCGCGTCAAGCATGTCCTGCTCGCTAATCTCCTTCGACTCGCCCTCCACCATCACGATCGAATCGGCTGTGCCGGCCACGGTGACGTCCATGTCGCTCTGCCCGAGTTCGGTGAACGTCGGGTTGATGACGAACTGTCCGTTGATACGGCCGACGCGCACTTCAGCAATCGGCCCCTCGAACGGGATGTCCGAGATGCTCAGCGCCGCTGATGCAGCAACAGCCCCGAGCACGTCGCCATCATGTTCCTGATCGGAGGAGTACACAGTGACGATCACCTGCGTCTCGCACTTGAACCACTCGGGGAACATCGGCCGTATCGGACGGTCGATCAACCGCGCGGAGAGGATTTCCTTTTCTGATGGACGGGCCTCTCGTTTAAAGAAGCCACCGGGGATTTTCCCGGCAGACGCTGCTTTCTCACGGTATTCCACCTGGAGGGGAAAGTAATCCAGTCCCTCCTTCTCCTCCTTTGCAGCAACTACGGTTGCCAACACCATCGTGTCGCCGAACCGTGCCATCACTGCGCCATCCGCCTGTTTTGCGAAGCGCCCCGTTTCGAGTGAGAAGACCTTCCCTCCCACCACGATCTCTTTTGTTACCTTCATAACTTTACTTCCTTAGATGAATGAAATATGCAGCCTTACTTCCTGATTTGCAGCTCAGCAATGAGCTTTCTGTATCGCTCGATGTCTTTCTCCTGCAAGTAGTCCAGAAGACGCCGACGCTTGCCGACCATCTTCAGCAGACCGACGCGTGAGTGATGGTCCTTTGAGAACTTCTCGAAGTGCGGTGAGAGGTCGTTGATACGTGCAGTCAGCAGCGCAATCTGGACCTCGGGACGTCCCGTGTCGTTTGTCTTTGCTCCGTACTTCTTGATGATCTCTGACTTCATTTCCTTGGTTATTGCCATGAACTACTCCTTGGATGAATCATTGTACATGAATGTTATTGTCGTTTGTCAAACTCAGCGATGTACCTGAGAGAAGTCTCCTTGTCTTTCTCGAGCTGATGGGTAAGCTCCTCGAGCGAAGTGAACTTCTGCTCATCACGCAGCTTGCGGAGGAAGGTAACCTGGACGTCCTCCCCGTAGATGTCATCGGCAAGGTTGAAGACGTGGACTTCGATAGAAACTCCTGCCGCAGCTTTCACTGTTGGACGCACACCGATATTGAGCATGCCGTACAACTGCCGACCCCGGACAAACACTCCCACGAGATAGACACCTCGACCGGGGACAAGCTTCCGTTCCGACAACGGTGTGATATTCGCAGTCGGATAGCCAATCGTCTTCCCTCTTCCGTCACCGTGAACCACTGTACCCGCAAGAGTAAAGGAACGCCCAAGCATCTTTGCCGCTTCTTCAACATCACCCATAGCTATCACTTTGCGGACTCGCGAGCTGCCTACCGCTTCCCCGCCGATCCGATACGGATGCACTGCAGAAACAGAGAAGTTAAACTCCTGCCCCATCTTCACCAACTCCGCAATTCCTGCGGTGCGGTCACGCCCAAACATGTGGTCATAGCCAACAACAACCTCTCCCACTCCAATGCCGTCCACAACATACCGCTGGTAGAATTCGCGGGCCGTGAGCCGTGAGAACTCGTATGTGAAGTTGATTACGAAGAGCATATCAACATGCATCTTCCGAATCATCTCCGTGCGCTCTTCCAGCGTTGAAAGAAGCCGGACGGGTTGCTGTCCCTTGCCAACTACTTCTTTCGGATGTGGCTCAAACGTGACGACAACGCTTCGGCTTTCATTCATTCTTGCACGGTTCACGACCTCGCGGATAATCTCTTGATGCGCAAGATGCACGCCGTCAAACGTGCCCACCGTAACCACCGACGCCGGGTCCCTCGTTATCTCCTCAAGTGAGCGACCGACAATCATGCGTTCTGTACGGAGCGTTGATGATGAAGAAGATCGTCCAGCGAGAGTGCGTCTTCCACCCGGTACTCGCCGATCCGCGTCCGCTCCAGCGCCGTCAAATACGCCCCACAGCCCAAGCGCTGCCCAATGTCATCTGCAAGCGTGCGGATGTACGTTCCCTTCGAACATGCCACGCTGAACGTGACATTCGGGATACGAATATCAAATGGCATGATGGATCTGATGAACACTTCACGCGGCTTGCGATCGACCACTCTTCCCTTCCGAGCATACTTGTAGAGCGGCTTGCCCCCAACCTTCACCGCCGACCACATGGGCGGCACCTGCACCTGGTGTCCGACGAATTGTTTTAGGGTCGAGATCACTGCATCAGACGTTATCCCTTCCACACTCACTTCCTCGATAACAGGAGTCTCCAAATCATAACTCGACGTGCGACCACCGAGCCGAATCGTCGCTACATACTCCTTCTCCAGCCCCACAAACCGGTCAATCTCCCTCGTCATCCTGCCGGTGCACACAATCATCAGGCCGGTTGCAAGCGGATCCAGCGAACCTGCGTGGCCGATCTTCTCGAAATGGAAAATGCTCCTCATCTTCGCGACAACATCGAATGACGTCCAGCCTCGCGGCTTGCGGATAAGGAACAGTTCCCCTTCAGCAAGATTGTACTGTCTACTCAGAATCATCTGACGGCTTCTTGTCGACTTCGTGGATTTTGTTAATGAGACGATTGATCCTATCAGCTTCTTCCAGTGTATGGTCGAGATAGAACTGAAGCGCCGGCGCAAACTTCAATTGCACATGGGACGCCACCAATCCGCGGATATGATGCTTCTCTGCTTCAAGCATTTTCATCGCCCGACCCTGAATCTCTTCACTCCCGAAGATACTGAAGTACACTTTGGCGATCTTCAAGTCGGGAGTCATCGTCACATCGGTGACTGTGATGAATCCATACGCAGGATCGTTGTAGTCGTGAATGAGAATAGCACCGATCCGCTCTTTGATGACGGAAGCAACGCGCTCCGTTCTGATAGACATACCTTACTAGAGCTTCCTCTTGGATTCAACTATCTTGAATGCTTCAATTGTATCACCGACTTTGATGTCGTTGAAGCTGTCCAGTCCGATACCGCACTCGAACCCTGCTTCCACTTCACGCACGTCGTCCTTGAACCGTTTCAGTGAAGAGATGCCGCCTTCGAACACCTGGATGCCATCGCGGATCAGCCGGACTTTGTTGTTGCGGACAATCTTGCCGTCCTGAACGTGGCATCCTGCAATGTTCCCAATCTTCGGAACCTTGAACACCTCTCGAACCTCCACCGTGGCTGTGACCTCCTCCTTTTTCTCCGGAGCCAGCAGCCCTTCCAGCGCATTGTGGATGTCGTTGATGGCGTCGTAGATGATGTTGTACGTACGAATATCCACCTTCTCCTTTTCGGAGAGCCGCCGGGCATTGAGGTTCGGCCTCACTCTGAAGCCAATAATGACGGCATTGGAAGCTGCCGCCAGCATGATATCGGATTCGGAAATCGTGCCGACACCGCTGTGGATGACACGCAACTTCACTTCCTTGTGGGCGATCTTCATCAAAGAGTCGGACAGCGCCTCAACCGAGCCATCAACATCACCCTTGACGATGACGTTCAGTTCTTTGACCTGCCCTTCCTTGATTTGCTGCGAGATATCATCGAGTGTCGTCAGACGGATCTGACGGAAGTCCTGCTCACGCTTCAACTGCTGCCTGCGCAAGCTGATTTCGCGTGCCTCACGGTCGGACCCAAGCACGATGTAGTTATCGCCGGCCTGCGGGAAGCCGTCGAGTCCCGTCAGTTGCACGGGCGTTGACGGACCTGCTGCCTCCACACGTTTGCCGCGCTCATCAAACATCGCTCGCACTTTGCCGCTGTAGATCCCCGCAATAAATGGATCGCCAATGCGGAGTGTTCCTTTTTGCACCAAAACAGTTGCGGTGATACCCTTGCCCTTGTCCAACTGGGCTTCGACGATGGTACCACGAGCCAGCCGGTTCCCGTTGGCTTTCAGATCAAGGATCTCCGCTTCAAGCGCAAGCTTCTCCAGCAACAGATCGACGTTCTTTCCGGTGCGAGCGGAGAGTTCCACAGATTGGTATTTCCCGCCCCACTCTTCGACGAGAATGTTCTTGTCGGCGAGTTGCTGTTTGATTCTGTCAGGAGTCGCTTCAGACTTGTCGATCTTGTTGATGGCGATGAGGATTGGGACATTGGCAGCTTGCGCGTGGCTGATTGCCTCGAGAGTCTGAGGCATGACGCTGTCATCTGCCGCGACAACAAGCACAACAATGTCCGTAACCTGAGCACCGCGTGCACGCATTGCCGTGAAGGCCTCGTGGCCCGGCGTGTCGAGGAAGGTGATCTTGTTCCCCGAGCTGCTCGTCACCTCATACGCACCAATGTGTTGCGTAATCCCTCCGGCTTCACCCGCAACAACGTTCGACCGGCGGATGTAGTCCAGCAGCGAGGTCTTGCCGTGGTCAACATGCCCCATGATCGTTACAACCGGAGGTCTGCGTGTCAGTGTGTCCGGTTGATCCGGCATATCGATGAGTGAGTCCTCTTCGGTGATCTCCGTGTAGAAGCTGATCTCGAAACCGAACTCATCAGCGACGAGCATGATCGTATCCTTGTCCAACCGCTGGTTGATGGATACCATCATACCCAGTTCCATGCACTTTTTGATTACTTCGCTCACATTCACATGCATGAGGTTCGCGAGGTCGTTCACCGATACGAATTCGGTGACACGAAGCTTGCCCTTCTCCATCTCTGCTTCCTGCAAGATCCTCAGCTCCTCTTCCTCTCGCTCTTTCTTCTTGCGCTTTTTGAGGATCGCGCGACCGCTGACGGCGGTGTCATCCATCGCGGCGAACGTCCTGCGGATGGCGTCATTCACTTCTGCCTGGTCGATTTCTTTGTGGCGCAGCTTCTTTTTCTTTTTCTTCTTCCGATCCAGCTCATCGACCTCGCCGGTTTTTGCTTCGACTATTTCTTCCCGAAGCTTTTTCTTTTTCTTCTTTTTGCGGTGGACATCTTCGGTCTCCGCTCCGCCTGCTGCCGGGGCAGGAGCAACCGCCTGCTCCTTCTTCTCCACGCGTGCTCTTTTCGGCGCAAGCTCAATCTTCCCTTTGATGGTGAGACCAACTCTTGACCGGCGCTCTTTCTCCAGGGGAGAAAGATACTCTTTCCTGGCAACCTCGGGTCCCCTGGCTTCCACTGTCTCTGCAATCTCAGGAGCGGGCTCGACAGTCGACTCCGTGTCAGAGATTGCCGTCTCGACGACGGCAGCACCACTGACGGGCTCGGGCTCAATGGTGGCAGCCGGAGGCTGGACTTCAAGGGACCTCTCAAGCACCACTTCCCCATCGGGCGCAACCGCGGGGGCTGGGGCTGGTGTCACGACAACCGGGTGTACAACATGCAATGGCGCTGGGGCTACAGGTTCTTCAACCTTCCTCTCGACCTTCTTCTTGCTCTCCTTGATCTCCGCCATCTTGCGCTGGTGCTTCTCGGCCGTATCCTTCTCCTTCTTGAAATGGTGAAGGATATCTCTCATCATGTCGCCATCCACCGACGACATGTGGTTCTTCACCGTGTGCCCCTTCTTCCGGAGGAACTCCACGAGGGTCTCATGCGAGAGATTCAATTCCGTCGCAAGCTTGTAAATCTTCTTTTTCTTTTCTGCTGTTTCAGCCATTCACTTTCCTGGGTTAACCGAAGAACAGGACGAGCATCATTCACTCGCTCTTGTCTTTGGTTTCGGTCGTTTCTTCTTCGGGCGTTGAAGAGGGTTGGGCAGCACCCTGCACGACAGCCTCCGTTTTGTCGGTCGTTCCGGCCTGCGCCTGTGGTGCGGTTTCCTCCTCTTCCTCCTCTTCTTCCTCTTCTTCTTCCTCTTCATCCTCGTCTTCTTCAACTTCAGCTTCTTCGAGGTCGCGACGCATCATCTCACGAATCTCGTCGATCTTTTCCTGTGAGAGTCCTTCTATGGCCAACAGCGTCTCGTCGTCAGCTTCAATCACCTCTTTTGCTGTGTCAAGGCCGGCGTTGATGAGCTGCATGTAGAGCTCTTCGCCAAGCTCCTCCTTGAAGTCGATGAGCTCGATGTCGTACTCATCTTCCTCACCGCCCTCCTTGATGAGGTTGATCTCATAACCTGTCAGTTTGGAGGCAAGACGGATGTTCTGGCCGTTCCTGCCGATGGCAAGCGACACCTGATCGGCTGCAACCACCACCTGCGCTGTTTTTGCCTCCTTGTCGACCTGAACACCCTTCAGCTTTGATGGAGCAAGCGAACGCTGGATGTAAATTTCAGGCTGCTCGCTGAAGTTGATGACGTCGATATTCTCGTTATTCAGCTCGCGGACAATTGTGTGGATGCGAACGCCCTTCATTCCAACACAGGCCCCGACGGCATCGATACGATCGTCGTGGGACTCCACTGCGACCTTTGCGCGATCACCCGGCTCCCGGGCAATATTTTTGATCTCGATGATGCCATCGTAGATCTCCGGGATTTCCATCTCGAACAACTTGGCTAGGAATTTCGTATCGGCACGTGAGACGATGACGACAGGAGTGCCGGAGTTTTTCCTGACCTCCTTGATGACCGCCCTGATTGTGTCGCCCTTCTTGTATCTCTCCTTAAAAATCTGCTCGTTCTTCGGCAGCACAAGCTCGTTGCGGTTATGATTGATGAGAATCTCATTCCTCCGGATTTGATAAATCTCGCCGACCACGATATCGCCGATGGTGTTACTGTATTCGTTGTAGACGATCTCGCGTTCAATCTCCTTGATTCGCTGGTTCAGGTTCTGCTTGGCACTCACAACCAAGCGGCGGCCGAAGGTTGCCAGAGGAACCACTTCGACACAATCCTCACCCACTTCCAGATCCTCGCCGGTGACCTCCCGCGCTGTCGCTTTGTCAACCTGGGTAATCGGATTCTCGACAACATCGACCACCTGCCGCTCGTAGAAGATTTCAATGTCGCCTTTGTCCATGTTCACGACTACATCGAACTTGGCATCCTGACCATACTTTTTTCGCACCATCATGGAGAACACATCCTCTACAATTCCGGTCAGGATATCCTTGTCGATCCCTTTTTCACGAACCATCTGCGAGAATGATTCGACAATCTCCGAATTCATTACAGCCTCCTCATTGAAAAAACAAATCCAACTATTCTCAGCTACCAGGGAGTCTTTACACGAGCGTCCACAATCGCCGCAAGCGGTATGACCTCATGCAAGCCGCTTGCCGCTGACGCAAGAACCAGAGAATCCTCGGTCAGTGATTCCATTGTTCCCATCAGGCTCCGAACGCCGCCTTCCGAATGTACCTTCACCGTCAACTGCCGCCCTATATGTTTTTTGTACTGCCAAGGATATTTCAAGGGTCGCGAGATCCCGGGCGACGATACGGTGAGCGTGTATGATCTCCCGACGACACCTGACGACTCGATAAGCAGTCCCACCTCGCGGCTCACTTCTGTACACACGTCAGTCGTAACTCCCTCTTCCGAGTCGATGTACAGTTCTACTACCTTGCCCTTCCCTTCTCCCCGGACAGCCAAATCTATCAGATGCACACCTCGCCTGGAGATAGTGTTCTCAATCCTGTCCTGCAAATCTGCCGTCGCCATGTGGTAGGGATGCTTCGATCCGAAAGAAGTAAGATCACATCAAACAAAAATAGCCCAAACCGGGCTACCAAGAACACTCAAAAGATACTGATACAGCCCCCAAAAAGCAAGTGAAATTTCTGCGGGAACCCTCTTAGGCCGTAGTCGTCGGCAAGGTGATTAATGCATTGTCCCCTTCAAACTTGCGGACTATGTGCCTGAATTCATCGGGGACTCTCCTGGGTTTCTCGGTGCGGTGATCAAGCCAGACATGGAAGGAGACGTTCTCTGCAACGAGGCGCTTCATTTCGAGGTGTTCTATGTATGCTTCAAATGCAAAGCTGGTGTCCCGAATGAATGAGATGCGCGTGTGGATATCAAGCAGATCGTCGAACTTCGCCGGCGCGCGGTAATCTATCTCGTTGCGGACAACAACAACTTTCGATTCATGCTGCTGGGTGGTAACATCCACCTTGATACCCAGGTTCTCAAGATATGCAAACCTCCCGGTTTCAAAGTAGAGCAGGTAGTTGGCGTTATGGACCACTCCCTGAATGTCGATCTCGTAGTTACGGACACGGAGTTGTGAATGAAATTTGAACTTGGACCTGTCCAGCATGCCTATTGAAATGTCTCCTTTATGATTTGAGCTGCCTGTCGGACCTGCCCGGTTGAGACATCCAAATGCGTCACGGCACGCACGCCCATGTAATTGCCAAGAGTAAGGAGAACACCTCGTGACTTCAGCAGCGCCAGCACCTCGTCCGGGGATTTCCCGAGCCTCTCCAGGCTGATGATAATGATGTTGGTCTGAACGGACTCCATGTCGATCTCAAACCCGCGCAGCGTGGAAAGCTCGCCGGCGAGATACTTTGCATTGGCGTGGTCCTCTTTCAGCCGGCCGATATTGTTGTCCAGAGCGTAGATGCCCGCCGCCGCCAGGATCCCTGCCTCCCTCATGCCGCCACCGAATATCTTTCTGTATCGACGTGCCTCTGAGATGAACTCCGCCGACCCTGCGATCACTGAACCAACAGGTGCGCCCAACCCCTTCGATAGACACACCGACACGGAATCAAAGTACGATGCATACTCCTTCGGTGAAATGCCGGTCTCAGCGGATGCATTCCAAAGCCGCGCACCATCGAGGTGAAGCCTGATGCCCTCATTCCTCGCCAGTGCATGGATTTCCTTTATCGTCGCCATCGGGATGATCGTCCCGCCTGCACGGTTGTGTGTATTCTCGATACAGATAAGTCGCGTTCGCGGCATGTAGTACGCCTTTGGCCGAATCGCACGCTTCGCCTGCTCGGCGGTGAATGCGCCATGGCTTCCTTCAATCGTATGTACCTGAACATTTGAGAGGAACGCCATCCCCGCCGTCTCATAGTTGAAGACGTGGCAGCCCTTCTCTGCGATGACCTCGTCACCGGGTTGCGTGTGGACTTTGATGCACACCTGGTTGCCCATCGTCCCGCTCGGGACATACAACGCTGCTTCTTTGCCAAGTAGCTCAGCCACTTTCTGCTGCAGCTTGTTCACAGTCGGATCTTCGCCAAACACGTCGTCGCCGACTTCGGCTTTCGCCATCGCCTCGCGCATCCCCGGAGACGGCTTCGTGACTGTGTCACTTCGCAGGTCTATGAACTCCATACTTCCTTTCGTTTCCTCTTGATGAACTTCTGTCCGAGTGCCGCGGCCACAAACATTCCTGCAACCAACAAACACCCGCTGCCAAGCCAGTCGCCGTGCTCGTTGTAGAACGTCAACGCAGTGCTGCGGCCAATTCTCCGTGAGAGTGTGGCTTGAGTAAACAACTCTGTCGCATCGTACACCCGACCGAGGGGATCGATGTAGCACGATATTCCTCCCACCGCACATCTCGCGACCCAGCGCCTGTTCTCAACTGCCCTGAAGATCGAGAACCGCTGGTGCTGGTACGCCCCCGACATCCTGTCCCACCAACTATCGATAGTAATGAGGGAAATGAACTCAGCACCTTTCCGGACGAATGCGGCAACCAGGTCAGGGTAGACGGACTCATAGCAGATGAGTGTATTGAATCGGGCGCCTGTCTTCTTCTCCGCAAAGATAACTGAATCACGCCCGATTTGCCAACCGCCAATGCCAACACCCCAGCGGAGAACGTCAAGAAAGTAGAATGCATCGGCATACGGCACTCGCTCCGCGAGGGGCACCATCTTCATCTTCCCGTACCACGGAATCTCCTGCACGCCCGGTTGAATGAACGCTGCCGAGTTGAACGCATCGTATCTTTCCCCCGTAGTCCACAGCCTCTTTGCACTTGGCGGGGCTTTCGTTGAATCCTCGTAGTACACGGCATTGGGCAGACCTGTTAGAACGGGCACGCGGAGACTGTCGATCTTCTCCCTGACATGCTTGAGCAACGATGTGTTCTCCTTCGTCAGGAGATAGAATGGAATCGCAGTCTCCGGCCACAGCAGGAGGTCGGGCTTCGGCCTCGATGAGTCTCTCAGCAGCGACTGTGAGAGCTCAAGATGGATCTCGATGGTCTTGAAACTCGACTTCGCCCACTTCTCCCATGGATCGATGTTGGATTGGATAATGCCGACGGTTACCGGTCGTTCCGGCTCTCCAGGCGGATTCTGAGACAAAACGATACCGCCATGAATACAGGGCAAGTAGTAGACAGCGACAATCGTCACTGCCATCAATATGCTTTTCTTTTCCTTCGGCAGCCAAACTCCTTGTGCCAGCCGTGAATACAGGATGAATGCCAGGACATTGATGATGACAATCCAGAACGAAAGTCCGTATATGCCGGTGGCGCTGATGAACTGAATGCCGGCAAGGTTGTACGACTGACTGTTGCCAACTGTAATCCAGGGAAAGGACCACTCACTCAGTGAATGAGAATACTCATAGCCGACCCAGAGGAACGGAAGCGCAACAAGAGCGACCCGACCCCCAAGATACTTTCGGGCAAGCACATAGCCTGCGGTCGGAAGGAAATAGAACAACGGGTGCGCTATCATTGTCACTGCGCCGGCAATCATCATGTACGGGTCGTGCATGTGCACATAGCCGCCGGTCCAGTTGAGCGTGATGAGGTGAAACACAAAAAAGGCAAGATACGAGTAGCGTAGCGACGTTCCCATCTCATCGATGTCGGCAAGGACGATGAGCCAGGGAACCAACGCAAAGCAGGCAAATACACCCAAGGGAAATGGCGGGAAGGACAGCCCGAGCATGGCACCCGACAGGATGCACAACGAGGCGC
>CAYHRX010000039.1:12099-12738 GCA_964359075.1 uncultured Chitinophagales bacterium | reverse complement strand
ATCCACCACAATATGTATCGCGGCAAGCTCTGGACGATGCGACAGTTTGCTGGGTTCGGCACTCCTGAGGACACAAACGCACGCTATCACTACCTGCTCGAGCATGGTCAGACCGGTCTCTCCGTAGCGTTCGATCTGCCGACACTTATGGGGCGTGACGCTGATGATCCACTTTCGGAAGGTGAAGTCGGTATCTGCGGCGTCTCCGTCAGCTCACTCGCCGACATGGAGATCCTCTTCAAGGGCATCAGCTTGAAGGACATCTCCACCTCAATGACCATCAACGCACCTGCGGCGATGGCATTGGCGTTCTACGTGGCGGTAGCCGGGAAACAGGGAGCGAGATCCGATGAGCTTCGCGGCACCATCCAGACCGACATCCTCAAGGAGTATATTGCGCAGAAGGAGTGGATCTACCCGCCGCATCCTTCCATGCGCATCATCGTGGATATGGTGGAGTACTGCTTGAATGAAATGCCGCAGTGGAATCCGATTTCCGTGAGCGGCTACCATATCCGTGAAGCGGGCTCGACAGCGGTCCAGGAGCTTGCGTTCACGCTTGCCGATGGTTTTGCATACGTTGAGGCGTGCATTGAGCGTGGGATGAACGTGGATGATTTTGCACCCCGGCTTTCATTC
>CAYHRX010000039.1:3216-12089 GCA_964359075.1 uncultured Chitinophagales bacterium | reverse complement strand
TCTCGACTTCTTCGAAGAGATCGCAAAGTACCGGGCTGCCCGCCGCATATGGTCGAAGCGCATGAAGAACAAGTACGGCGCAAAGAGCCCAAGGTCCATGGCCCTGCGCTTCCACACCCAAACAGCAGGCTGTACGCTGACCGCTCAGCAGCCCGAGAACAACATCATCCGTACTGCGTTTCAGGCGCTGGCCGGAGTTCTCGGCGGAACACAATCGCTCCACACGAATTCGATGGACGAAACACTTGCCCTGCCATCCGAGAAGGCAGTGAAGATTGCGTTGCGTACACAGCAGCTTATCGCATGCGAAACCGGCGTCACGAATACAATCGACCCCCTTGGAGGAAGTTACTTTGTCGAGGCACTCACAGATAAGATGGAGAAGGAAGCCGAGGCGTATTTCGAGAAGATCGATGCGCTCGGTGGAGTGATTCCGGCAATTGAAGCAGGTTTCTTCCAGCGTGAGATTGCCGAGGCGGCATACCGCTATCAGCTTGAGCTGGACAACAAGGAAAAGATCATCGTTGGTGTGAATGACTTTGTGGAGGAGGACGAGAAGATCGAGATACCGATCCTGGAGATCTCGCCCGAAGTTGAACGGAAGCAGCGGCAGCGTACTGCCGATGTTCGCAGCTCTCGGAACCAGCGGCAGGTCGACGAAACACTCGCGGCTCTCAGGCAAGCTGCCGCTGATGGCAAGAATCTGATGCCGCCGCTCCTCGAATGTACGCGTGCATACGTGACACTCGGCGAGATGTGCGATTGCCTGAAAGAGGTGTTTGGAGTGCATGAAGAGGAGGCAGTGTTCTAGTGTCAACCTTGGCCAAAACATACATAACCCCCGAAGAGTACCTCGCAATTGAACGCAAAGCCGAGTTCAAGAGCGAGTATTACAACGGTGAGATGTTTGCAATGGGAGGCGCCAGCCGACAGCACGTCCTGATAGTGACCAATATTGCTGGTGAGCTTCGGCAGCAGCTTCGCAAGAAGACCTGCAACGTATACTCGGCGGATTTGCGGCTCAAGGTATCACCCACAGGGTTGTACACTTAGCCTGACATCATTGTTGTATGTGGAGAGGAGAAATATTGGGATGAGCAGAAGGATACATTGCTCAACCCAACGTTGATTGCTGAGGTGCTCTCGGAGTCGACGAAGGACTATGATCGTGGCAGGAAGTTCGAACACTACCGTTCACTTGAATCGCTAAGGGAGTATCTCTTGGTCGCTCAGGACAAAGTGCATGTCGAGCACTATGTGCGGCAAGCCGGCAACCAGTGGCTGCTGTCGGAGTACAATCGTGTGGGCGACGTTATCCAACTTCCATCGATTTCGTGCACACTGGCCATGGAGGAGGTATACGCCAAAGTGGACTTCACGAGTGGTTGAGGGTATCCGATGAAATCAAGAGTAGCAGTTCTCAAGACCAGGCCGTCTACGGTCCTGCAGGACATCGAACGTCTCACGCAACTTGCCGGGATGTCGTCTGTTCTGCAAAGTGGTGCGACGACGATTCTCAAGGACAACATCTCCTGGCATTTTCCTTTCCCAGCTGCGAACACGACGCCATGGCAGATGGAAGGGACGATCCTCGCGCTCAGAAACTCTGGCTTCAACGATATCGTTTGCGTCCAGAACAAGACGGTTGTGACCGACGCCTTCAAGGGAGAAGACCTCAACAACTACGTTCCGATCTTCAGGCGATACAACGTTCCCGTCCTCTTCAACTTCTCCCGAAGGGATGGATTCCCAAAAGACGAGGACATGAAGTGGATTACCTACCGGCCCAAGGCAAGGATGCACGTACTCGACATGATTTACCCTGAAGGCATCACCATTCCTGATTTCTTTCAGGGAAAGAACATCGTCCATCTGCCGACAGTGAAGTGCCACATCTATACGACGACCACGGGCGCGATGAAGAACGCATTCGGCGGGTTGCTCAACACCAAGCGCCATTACACGCATAGCTGGATTCACAAAACGCTTGTCGATCTGTTGGCGATTCAGAAGGAGATCCACACAGGGATCTTCGCAGTCATGGACGGCACGACAGTTGGCAACGGTCCGGGGCCTCGCACAATGATCCCGGTAGTGAAGAACTACATGCTTGCCAGCGCCGATCAGGTTGCCATTGATGCCGTCGCAGCAAAGATGATGGGCTTTGATCCGCTCAGTATCGAGTACATTCGGGTTGCCCATGATGACGGGCTCGGTGTCGGCGATCCCCGTGAGATTGAGATTGTAGGGGATGACATCTCGAGCGAATCGTGGGGCTTCCATGTTGGGAACAACGGCGTCAGTCTCTTCGGTAACCTTGCCTGGTACGGACCTCTCAAGGGCATGCAGAAGCTCTTCTTCCGAACTCCGATGGTGCACGCATTCATCTTTGGGTCTGAGGCATACCACGACTACTATCGCTGGCCGTTGGTGGATGAAAAAGTCTTCCTCAAGTGGAAGGCCGAAACACACTGGGGACAATTGTTCCGCAAGTATGAGACGAGGGAAGTGTGGAAGGAAGAGACCGCGACCGTGTAGGTTTACATCAACCGACTAACATCGTCAGACTGAGCGCAGTCCCGATGTTACTCAATGGGGACGGAGTCGAAGTCTGCGGTAGTCAACGCAGCGCAATGGTCTTGTGACACCCTTCGACTGCCTGTCCGCCTTGTGGAATCCTGCAAGGCAGGCGGGCGCTCAGGGTGACAATTACGAAAACCCTTAAGCCCACCCGATTGACCTCCAAAACAAAAGCCGAGCTTGCACTCCTTGCCACCACACTCATCTGGGGCAACACGTTCATCGCAATGAAGTTCGTCCTTCGCGAAGCCACGCCCATGTTGAATGTGGCGATCCGGTTTGGCGTGGCTGCGGTGTTCTTCCTCGTTGCGTTCCGCGGGAAGCTGTTCCCTCTGTCAAAGGCGAACGTCATCAAGGGAAGCATACTCGGACTCTTCCTTTTCCTCGGCTTTGCCTCTCAGAACATCGGTCTCCAGTTTACCACTGCCTCCAAATCCGCGTTCATTACCGGGATGATGGTGGTGTTTGTCCCGATCCTCCAGATCATCATCGAGCGGAGGAGCCCGAAGCTCGGCAACATTCTTGGCGTGGTGATCGTTGCTGCAGGACTATGGCTCCTCACTTCACCGGAGGGATCGGAATTCAACATCGGTGATGCTCTCACGATTGTGTGTGCCGTTGTGTTTGCGGTGTACATTGTCTATCTCGACGTCATCTCCAAGGAGATGACAACAGAACATCTGACCTTCCTGCAAATTGCCTCGACCGGTGTGTACGCGTGGATTGCAGTTGCGTTCTTCGAGCATCCCGTGGTCTCGTTCTCGCCCCTCTCCTTGCTCTCTCTTGTGTACTTGACGTTCCTTGCGACGGTGCTCACCACATACGTGCAGACACGGTTCCAGAAAGACACCACGCCCACGCGGGCCGTAGTCATCTTTTCGGTTGAGCCGGTAATCGCATCGCTTTCGGCGTACCTCATGTTGGGCGAGCAACTCGGTGCACTTGGAGTGGTTGGCGGCGGATTGATCATTGCAGGTGTGCTGATATCGGAGTTGTCTGATAACATACCTCTGCTCAACAGGTCGTTCGATGTCGGTTGATGCGACCTTCAAGGTGTTCCTTACGCAAGAAATCTTTTCTCTTCCACCTTTTATTGTTGCCTTTACCCCCCCCCTCTGTATATATTCGTAGAAGAAACAAGCCTGTTCATCCTGTTCTCTGTCTCTAACATCGACTTCAAACCAATGGCAAGGACGGGGTTGTTTTCTTATGTGAGGGTGCTAAATCGTTATGCACCAGCGCTGCCTGCTGATACTCGCTGTTCTCATCACACTTCTCCTTGGCGGACACACACCCTCACCCGTCCAACGAGTCGACCTCCAGCGAGAGCTTGCCCCGTTAACGGGGCTTGACGCTCTCACCAACCGGGGCTTCACGTACCGTTTTCTCAGCAACGACCTCATTGAGTTGACACTAGGAGGCGTGTATAGTCTGCCCGTTGACTAAAATGAGAGAATGCACACCGTGATGGAATCTGAACATATGAACAGAAGGAACGTTTTGACGATTCGAGTTTTGTTGTTGGTATCATACACAATCGCTCAATCCTCCTATACACAAGACTTCAGAGTGAGCGAAACAGGGCATGCGCACTTTGTTCCTGCAATAGCCTCTGATTCATCAGGGAACTTTGTTGTCGTATGGAGTGATGCTCGCAATTCCATTGAAAATGGTGGACTGGATACTGGTACTGCGATATACGGACAGCGATTTGCTCCTGACGGGTTGCCAATTGGCGGCAACTTCAGAGTAAGTGAACCTGCCCTCGCTGGCGGCCATTGGTCTCCAAGTATCAACATGAACAAGAGCGGTGACTTTGCCGTTGCGTGGCAGGGGTGGAGCGGCAGCAGAGTTGTGCGGGACATAGACATCTATGCCCGAAGGTACAACAGCGCCGGTGTTCCCTTCGGTGCAAGTTTCCGCGTGAACGACGACAACGGAACAAGCGCACAGATTGATGCACGGGTTCTTGTCCGATCTAATAGAAGTTTCATTTGTACATGGCTTGATCGTCGTGAGGGATTATTATACTCTTACGCGCAGTTCTACGATAGCGCAGGTACACCACGAGGATCCAATTTCAGGGTGAACTCAAATGCTGTTGAGGGTCTTGCAAGCCTTGGAGGATTCGACGATGGCCGGTTCTTTCTCATGTGGGCTCGGTATCTGCAGCTCTATAGGACGGATGGAACTCCAGAGAGCACGCTCGTCAACACCGGTATTGATGGACTTCCATTTAGTCTAGGAAGAGACACGCTTCTCATTGTTTGGAGACCACCGCCACTAGCGAACACAATCTATGGACGCCTCATATCGACGAATGGAGCATCCCTGAGCGATAGCCTGAGGATAGACGACGATGCTCTGTTTCAACCAAAAGGCGCAATCAGCGTTGCCCACTTTGATTCGGAACGGATCGTTTTCGTGTGGCGAGATCATAGAAATGATCCTCCCGGAGTCATTGCGGATGGCGATGTTTACTGCCAAAGATACGACCGCTGGGCTGTGCCTAGAGGAGGGAACTTCAAAGTTAACCACGAGTCCGAGGAACGTGGTCAAAGAGACCCCGCCACTGTTTTCTCACTTGGCAACTTCATCACTGTTTGGAGTGACAATCAAACACCCGAACGATGCCCCCCTCTACCACCAGGTGTTATAGGGCAAGGTATTGCGAACATTATGGGGACAATCCAACCATTCGATAACCCCACACCCGGAGAGGTCTTTGGCTGGAGGACAAAACGTAGCAGGTGTCCGCCTCCCTCGCAGTTTGCTCTGTATCAGAATTACCCAAACCCGTTCAACCTGGAGACCACAATTCCATTCGATGTGTCATCGGATAGCTTTGTCGACATCACTGTGTATGATTTACTTGGGAGGCCGGTCCAGCGTTTGGTTCATGATGCCTTTGTTGTTGGCCGATATCGAACAACATTCAACGCCGCCGGGCTTTCGAGTGGCATTTATTTCTATCGTTTGTCAACAGATCAATTCAATCATACTCAGAGGATGATACTGGTAAAATAAAACAGGAAAGGAGGGTATGAGTATGAGGGTCAAAAAACCGACGGGTGACAGATAGTGCTGCCGCCCGTCGGATACACAACACAAGGCCGCTGTCAACAGTCCACTGCGTTTGCGCAGCAGCGGCTTTTGTGCCACTATCAATATGCGCAGATGCGATCTCTTATTCAACAGTTCGAGGAGGTTGCTATGAAAAAGCACTGCCATCATTATCGCAAGATTTCTGTTTTGTTCGCATTGGGTCTCTTCATCTGCGTCACGGCCAGTGGACAAGTCACGGTGAGCAACGGCAAGGTGATTGCCGATTATCTCACAGTGAAATTCAAGGTACCCGTTGTGGAGGTGCCGGGCGGCCAGAGCCGCGCTACTCCTTCAGAGATCAAAGCATCGATGTCACATGTACGCTCCTTCTTCACTCGATTCGGTGCTGATGTGGTCTTTGAAAAAGTGATAGCTGATGCAAGACGCCAAGACACCCTCTACGTCGCTCCTTCGGGCGAGGTGAAGCGGCTGCATGATTGGTCGCAAGTATTCAAAGTGATTTTTCCAACACCAGTGGATGTTTCGAAAACCCTCCAACAGTTGCAACAAATACCGGAGGTCGAGTACGCAGAGCCGCCCATCCAGGTCGTGTATGATCTGACACCGAACGATTTGCATCTCAACGGTAACCAGTGGTATCTGCCGAAGATCCAAGCTGAACAGGCATGGGACGTCACTACCGGTAGCGCGAGTGTTAGAATCGCTCTGATTGAAAAGGGTGTTGCTTTTCATGACGACCTAACAGGCAAGCTTGTTGGCGGGGAGACCGGCTACCAGGGGGATCATGGTGTGATGGTGGCCCAGATAGCGGTACTGCAATATACGTACAGCGTTTTGCGGCGCACACGTTTGAAGTTCTTCAATGAGAGGATATTGCTTACATGTCTATGAAACCCTTTAGGAAGTGGCTTGCTATTATTGCTCTCTGCGTTTTCTTGTCGCAGTTTGCCTGCAAGAACGGAGGCACAGAGCCCGCTTTTGAACAGCCAGTTCTTCTCGGCTTTCAAGATAAGTTCGCGCTTCGCCTTGTACTCTCAGAGCCGTACCTCTATGTGTGTGCAGGCTCGGACGGGGTGTGGCGAAGGAACATCCGCCAATCTACACAGCAGTGGGAGTACCTTGGCTTGAGAGACACCACCTTAGGCAGGTACACAAATGTTGGTGCGTTGGATATCGATGTTCTTGGTGAGGATATTTTGGTCGCATACAATGGCAGTGCGCCACATGTCGTTCCAGAGAGTACCGTTTCAATTTGGCGAAGCCGCAACGCTGGAACAAACTGGTTTCGCTCCGACAGTGGCATCCCTGAGACAATAGACTTTACACTTGAAGCCAACATCCTGACAAGCTTACAGCGCTCGCCTCATCAACCACATGTCATCATTGGTGATATGGAAGCAGCATCGTATCGCTCTATGGACAGCGGATTCCATTGGAGTCTCCTTTGGGGGAGAAGAGGGATCATTGCCGGTACTGGGCACGTACGCTGGCATCCATTTCGAGCTGGAGAAGTCTGGTTTTTCGGTACGACTGGACTCTTCTCCCCTTATTGCGGAGCCGTGCAAGACTATGGTGTGACTCCAAAAGGCGGTGTGAATTTCGATTCCTTGGGTTTCCCTTCCGACGGTGCAGTCGATGACGTGGCGTTTGATGCAGGCAATCCAAACATCGTCTATGCCGCGACAAGCTACGGAGTCATCAAGACAACAGATGGAGGCTATGCTTGGCGCAGAAATGCTGTCATGCTTCCTGATAATGGATTCGTCTTCCGTATGATTCACCATCCATCAATCACCAGTGTGTTGTACCTGGCAGGCGGAAGACGAGTGTACAGCACACGAAACGCAGGAATAGCAGTGCAGGTACTTGCGGAGATTGATCGTGGTTTCATTACATCGCTTCTCCTCGATAGTCAAGCGAATCAATTGTTTCTTGGAACAACAGAAGGCGGCATCTATGCCTTGAAACTAATCGGTCGGTGATCAAATAACAAAACCGAGGCTGGCGGTGGTGCGGAACCTTACGAGCGCCTAACACCACCGACCAACTCTCGGCTTGCCTTCGTCAGGCTCTTCAATAGTACTCAAGCCTGTGTCAATGAGCAAGTCGAGAATGATTCCCATCCCTCCAGCCTCACCACACCAAATAACAGGAGGATGCGATGAACCCATCAAAACTCTTCTCGCAGATTCTCGTGCTGTGGCTTCTCGCCGTTTTCACCGAACTAGCCGCGACTCAAACGAATCTGCAATCGGTTGGACCGTACTCGTATGGCCAGTACGATGGACTCTGGTACACCGTCATTAATGGTAGAAAGGGTGATCTGGTCGATGCGAAACACCTTCTCGTACGATTGAGGGACAAGACGAGCATCGACCGATTTGATTTCTCCACGCTTGCCCTTCCACGTCTGAAGAACGTGCGCGGGGAGTTCGCAGGTGGATTCTACGAGCTGGAGATTCCTTCCGAGTTGAACGCGTTTGACGTAGCAGGAAAGCTTGAACGCACCAACTCATTTGAGGATGTGCTGTTCAATGTCTTCGTCGAGGTCGATGCAAACCCGAACGACCCAAATTATGTCAGCCAATGGAATCTTCCGAAGGTTTCCATGGCCAGTGGATGGGATGTAAGCACGGGAGTTAACTCAACTATCGTGGCGGTGATCGATGTTGGTGCAGATTACAACCATGAAGATCTCTTTGGGAACCGGTGGTCTGGGATCGGCTATGACTTCTACAACAATGATCCCGACCCTTATCCATCCGACGAAGCGCGCCATGGCACAGCCGTGGCAGGCGTCATTGGCGCCGTTACGAACAACCAGATCGGAGTATCGGGTGTCGCTGGGGGCTGGGGCGGCATGGGCGGTATTCGTCTCATGCATCTGGATGCAGGATACAGGTGGTGGGATGGAACACGATGGCGTGAATCCATCGATATCAGTGCGGCGTCACAGGCCACAGACTATGCTGCTGCACAGGGTGCGCGGGTGATAAATATGAGCTTTGGTGGCTCCTCGCAATTGCCATCTCTTGAATCGGCAATCAATAACGCAGTCAACAACCAAGGTGTGCTTGTCGTGGCCGCCTCCGGGAACTACCAATCAGGCGAGCCCGCATCAGTAGGCTATCCCGCAGCTTACACTAACGTCATTGCCGTAGGGGCAACAATCCCCACTGATCTGAAGAAAGAACTGAACGACGGTACAGAATACTGGTGGGGTAGTT
>CAYHRX010000039.1:0-3206 GCA_964359075.1 uncultured Chitinophagales bacterium | reverse complement strand
GTTGCTATGGCCCGGAATTGGATATCGCAGCACCTGGGGTTTACATCTGGACAACAGATCTAACCGGATCAATTGGGTACAGAGATGGAAATTACTATGAGGCTTTCAATGGCACTTCTTCTGCAGCTCCGCACGTCGCGGGTCTTGCCGCACTCATTCGCTCCATCAATCCATCACTTACCCCACAACAAGTGAGAGAGTACATTCAGAACTCCGCTGACAAGGTGGGTGGATACAATTACAACTGGAATCAGTCGATGCCGGGCCATTCCCAAGAGTTAGGTTATGGTCGCATCAACGCTGCCAATGCTGTCGGGCAGGCCTTCCGATCGCAAATAGTCACCATTTCTTCAGTTGTACCTACGCCAGGCGGCATTCTTCTGAACACGAACACGCTTGGAGGAACAGTTTCATACATGGGCAACAACTCATCGTCTCCCGGCGGCCCATTCTATACTCATGGTTCGTATCCATCAACGCCCGTCTGGATGAGGATGGCGGAACTGAATATCTTTACCAATGAATGGTATGTTGACACCAATCCGTACTATTGGACTGTGCATGGCTGGAACTCTGCTGCAGGAACCACAGCGCCATCTGCAGTGTCTGGTCCAGTTTCAGCGTATCACCTTCAATCCGCATCTGCAACTGCAACCCAATACAGCAGCCAGCGGAAAGTTGATAGGAGTCAAGGTGGCCGCGCTGTTATGGTATTTGAATCCGGGGGTGACATCTTCTATGCAAGTTCCACCAACAATGGCACAACTTGGAACCCCGAGGAACTAGTCAGCCAAGGTGATGGCAAGTATTCAAATCCGAGCGTGTCGATAGAATACCATGCCTACTATGAACAGACGTACTATGACACGTATGTTGTCTGGGAAGAGAATCCTTTCAATGGAACAGGATACAAGATTTGGAAGAGAATACGTAACGAACTAAATGGTACATGGGGCGACCGAATCCCTGTGCATGAGGACCCGACCGCACGTCCCCCCGCCGCTCTCCCTTCACTCGGTGGTACGTTTGTCTTTTGGCGGGGCCCGGGTTCCCTGTTATGGCGTAACCTTGTGCAGCCTTCTTATCCGGTCAATTCCGTTGACGGAACAGATGGGAATTCCAATTCCCCTTCAGTACACATGAATCCGGATTACCGCACAAGTGGCACGGTGTATCTTGCTTGGGAACAGGTCGGAACTGGCATTCGGTACCGCAGAGGTTTTAACATCCTCCCTTCGGGATGCAACTGGGATCCGGTTGCCAACATAGCTGACAATAGCGGGCCAAGAACCCACTCACAACCGACGGTTGTGTCAGATCGTGATCGTAATGCATGTGTTGCGTGGGTGGATAGATTCATCAACAACGGTTATGTGAAGTTCAGAAAAGTCGCGTCGGACGGAACAATGTCGAGCGTTGAGACATTCTCGAATTGTACAGGGAGCGGGCATCTTCCTTCTTCACCATCCTTGACTCACTATCGCTGGTCCGACAATTTCTCTCGCCAGAACGATCTCTCAATCACCTGGGCCACACCAACCGATGGAATTGTGTACTCCCACTATCGAAGTGGTGCGTGGCAAACGCCCTCTATTTTGTCGTCATCTGGACAACACGTTCAGACGAACACGAGTTTGCGGGGCTCCGATGACACTCGGTTTGCTTTCTTCATGAGTTTGAGCGGACCACCTTATTTCATTCAAACAGTCGCGATTCCAGCAGATCCTTTGGCACCTCCGGCTCCCTTGCTTTCAAATCCTGTCAATGGTGCCACAGGGGTTGCAGTGCCTCCTGAGATGATGTGGAATTGTGTGGTTGGCGCGTCAACATACGCATTGCAGGTTGACGATAATGCAGACTTTAGCAGTCCCGTTGTTGATCTTGCCGGCTTAACGGCGCCATATTATTCGCCAACAAACTTGAGTACTTGGACGACATACTACTGGCGAGTGAATGCGACGAACAGCTATGGCACAGGTCCGTGGTCAACGGTCTGGTCTTTCACGACAGGCGATCCTCAACCGCCTGGGTGTCCGTTTGTATACACATGGGATGGCAGCGGCTTCATAGAAGACAACAACATTCTTCCTCAATCATCTGATCCTGAAAACGCGGGGATTGATGTTGTCGACCGATACAAACTCCAGAAACCGCCTGAGGCAACGAATGGGAGATACAAGCTACAGATTCGAGAGGATGGCAATGATCATTCCTATCTTGACAATCTCAAGCTTGTTGCCGTTGACCATCCGGGACTCGTTGATGTTGGTATGAAAGCAGATGGTCAGGTTGTACCTTATGTTAGGCCGTTTGCGTTGAACCGGGCAAAGCTGCGAGGAGCAGATGTCCAAAGGGAACTTTTAGCCTTTGACTCAGTGTCTGTGCCGATAGCTGCGGGTGATATTCTCGATTTTGGTTTCCATAGGCATGGAGACGCTCCACTTGTCGGTGGCGGATTCATAGGCGAAAGGGACCTTGAAGACTACGGTCAGGGAGCAAATGGAGACGGTGGTGTTGAAGCAGGCGGAAGCGGAGGAGGCGGTGCAACAGATCGACTCGGTCGCCCCATAGTTGTGACCAGGGGTGAGGACGGTGCTGCGCTATCTTCAGTGGGGCGTGTGTACTTCAGGCATAATCCATCGTTGGTGTACATTCCTATCTCGCTTCTTGATACGAGCAGCATTCAGTTCCTGTGGCATGATTCAGTTCAACTCGACCATATGAATCTTGGTCTGACAGTCCCGGTCGATATCGTGTCCCAAGAACTGCGGCTTGAATTAGCAATTCATGACTCACTTGGTGAAGTGACGCAACAGCTTTCCTCCGTCGATAGCAGTTACGCAGAACTCACGCCAGGTCATCATATCGAGATGGCTTTTTCCGCACCGCGCGTCCCGCGAGGCCGTAAGCGGACTTTCTACTTGGTCTCGGCGGGAAGATATGAGCATGTCACGGGTGATGCGAAGAACTCCTTGGCCAAGGCACCCCATCGAAATATTGAAAGAGGACTTCCCAGTGTGTTTGCGGTGCACGAGAATTTTCCAAATCCATTCAATCCATCAACCACGGTCAACTATGATTTGCCGTTTGCGGGTCATGTGTCACTGGTGGTCTACGATGTCCTTGGGCGAAAGATTGCCGAGCTGGCGAATGACTACCGTGAAGCGGGCTACCACTCAGCAACTTGGAATGCCTCAGATCAGTCG
>CAYHRX010000038.1:0-12738 GCA_964359075.1 uncultured Chitinophagales bacterium | reverse complement strand
AAGGGGAGGGAGTAAACTATGGTCGTACTCGGATTGAACGGGTTCGGATAGTTCTGAAAGAGTGAGAATGTGGCCGGACTCCTCGGTTCGTCCCCAACTCCGCTGAGCACGCTGTCTCGGTAGTCCACTACTCGCATCTCATCAAAGTAGAAACCATCACCGCGCAAGCTTGCGTCGGTGACCAGGTTGAACCGGAGTTTGACCTGCTGCCCCGCATACGGTGCAAGGCTGATGTACTCCCACGCCCATGTTCCTTTGTTGTTCGAGTATGCCGGCTGGCCCCCCACAAGAGTCGTATGTCTGCCGGCAAGGTTCACCCACGAGGTTCCATTGTTGGTGGTGATCTGCAATCGAACGTAGTCAAAGGATGACTGATTCGCCCAGCGCGCAAAGAACTCCAGCCGCGGGTTGACGACTCCCGCAAGACTGACGGCGTTGTTCAAGGTGAGCGTGTTGTTCGTGCTGTTGGCAACGTTGCCGTAGCGGCTGTCAGCAATCGACCGCGTGCCCCGGTAGGCCATGACGAATGTTGAATCCCAGAGCACTCCGTTCCCACTCGTTGTCCAATTGCTCCGGCCTATCTCCCCATCTTCCGTCAACAGCAGCCTTGGATAACCGACAATGACTGAAAACGTGTCCCGCGATGTCTCAATTCCGTCTTGTGTCGTAACAGCAGCGAACTTCATCTCATCAAGCGTCGCTGCAGCGGCACCGATTTGAAATGCGAACGGCGTGGTGTTGGTGGAGTATTGGCGCGGTGGGATGGATGGGTATGCTGACGAACTCACGACCGGCGTGGCGTTCGCATACAGCGACTGCACGGCAACGTTGACTGCATTTGCATTGAGCGACAGGCCTTTGTTCTTCAGAGTAATGGTGAAGCGAAGCGTATCACCTCGAAGAGCAAACTGCCGCCCGGCGAGCTGGAACATTTGGTAGTCGGCAAACCCACCGGCTACCCATGACAAATATCTGCATGCGTAGAGGTTCTCCTGTGCAACCGGAACGATCTCCGACCGCGCCGGCCAGAATCCACTCCCTCCCACTTCCGGCGTCCACGAATAGCAGCCGATGTCGTGATGCAGGTAGTCCCTTGTCGTGCCATTGGAGTAGTAGCTGAGCATCTGGTACACGGTGCCATAGAGATAGTTGTTCTGAGCCGAGTAGTCGCTGGCAAACTCTGCATAGTACTCGTACGAGACCACGGTGTCCCTGTAGCTGTACGGATTAAGATAGCGACCCGCGACGGAGTGCGTAGACCAGGCAACCGAGGGCATCTTGCGCATCGTGAAGTCGCGCACCGCCCGCGCCTCTGGTTCGGATAATGCTGAAGGACCGCGGTAGGTGTCAGACGCGGGGTTGTTGCTCGATCCGTTGTTGTCGTATCCCCACATGTAGTTGTAATTCCTGTTCAAATCAACGCCGTAGATTCCGCCGCCATTGTTCCGACGGTTCTTGCGCCAACCTCCACCGCCGCTGGGATTCGTCTGCTGGTTGTAGTAGTAGCCGTCGGGGTTCACGATCGGGACAAAGCACATCCGCCGGTTATTGACGAGAAATGTCGCCTCGGGGTTCGTGCCGTAGTTGTCGAGCAACCAGTACATGTAGTACATGATTGTCGCCATGGCTTGAGGTTCTCGCGCATGGTGCAGCGCATCGTAGTATGCAACCGCTTCACCGGGCTCGGGGACGCCAGGATTGTCCGAGATCTCAACTCCCCAGATGGTTCTCCCCTGCTCAGTGACGCCCAGGGACTCTTTCGCCGTGATCAGGTTCGGATATTGGAGACGCATCGAATCGAGCTGTAACACCATCTCGGCATACGTCAGGTATCCACCCATCGAGCCGTAGCGGAAGTCTCGAATCCCGTTTGTCTCAAGTATCCATTTGCTCTCTGCCATCGCAGGTCCATCTGATTGAGACCTGTCTCTGTGGTACGCGTCCATGTCACCGATAAGCACGATGTGCGGCATACCGAGCAGCCGCAGCTTCTCAATCGCATCCTGATTGACGACCACCTCGATTCCTTCTCCGAGCTTCCCTGTGTAATGGTCCAGGTCAATCCCCTGCGACTGCATGGCAGCAATATCATCAGGAGTGTTGGCAAGAATCTTCAGCTTGGAGTACGATGAGTACTTGTCCTTCGCCCCTGCCGCACCGAGGCTTACGTGTACGACAAGGAGCGTGCAGAGCGCTGATATCAGTGTTTTCATTGTCAGCGTGCCTTCCTCAGGAACTCCAACCTTGTTTTCAGACGATCCGTGGACATCAACAGCTTCTCCTTTCCGTAGATGGCATCCTCGATGTTCGTGAACACCATCTCATACTCGTCGCTCAACACGATTGCTTCTTCCGGACATGCCTCTTCACAGAACCCGCAGAAGATGCAGCGCAGCATGTTGATCTCAAACTTCACTGGATAACGTTCCTTCTCCAGCTCCGTCTCTGACGCCTGCACTTCAATCGCAAGCGCTGGGCACACGCGTGCACACAACCCACATGCGACGCAACGCTCCACTCCGTCTTCCTGCACCAGCACCGGTCGTCCACGATACGATGGTTGTGGATTGAACCTCTCTTCAGGATACTGACGCGTAAACTTCGGCCTGAACATCTGTTTCCAGGTCAGCGCCATGCCTTTGATGATCTCAGGGATGTACGTCCGCTGCCAGATGGAGAGGTCCTTGTTCCGGACCTGTATTGGCTGCGCGCCGTTGGTGTTCGACATACCTTCTCCTACCGTCCAATCACAATCCAAAAATCAGCATCATCGCCGCAACATAGACAAGGTTCAGCAGAGCAAGTGGCAACATCACCTTCCAGCCCAGATTCATCAGCTGGTCGTAGCGGAACCTCGGGATCGTCCACCGGATCCAAATATAAAAGAACAACGTGCCGACAACTTTCGAGACAAAAGTCAGGATGTGAATAATGCTGACCCACATCGGCGACAACCCAAACGTCTCAAGGTACGGAAACTGCCATCCACCGAGGAACAGTGTCACGATCAGAGCACTCGAGGTGATCATGTTCGAGTATTCAGCAAGGAAGAACGCCCCGAACTTCATGCCGCTGTACTCAGTGTGGTATCCGCCGACAAGCTCCGGCTCAGCCTCGGGGAGATCGAACGGCAAGCGGTTCGTCTCCGCAAAGGAAGCAACAACAAACGTGATGAAGCCAATGGGCGTCAGGATCGCGTTCCAATGCCAACCGGCCTGCATCTCGACAATCTTGTCAAGCTCCAGTGTCCCGGCAATCATGATCACACCTACTATTGAGAGGCCCATCGAAAGCTCATAGCTGATCAGTTGTGCGGAGGAACGAAGTCCGCCAAGCAGAGAGTACTTGTTGTTGGATGACCAGCCGCTTAGCGTAATGCCATACACGCCAAGCGATGTAAGGGCAAGTATGTACAACACGCCGATGTTAACATCGGCAATCATTAGCTGGATGTCATAACCGAACAGGTGAATCGTGCTGCCGAAAGGGATGACGGCGAAGGTTACGAGGGCTACAGTGATGGAAATGATCGGCGCGAGCGTGTGAACGAACTTGTTGGCGCTGGCCGGGACGATCTCCTCCTTCATAAAGAGCTTCAGCACATCGGCCGGTGCTTGAAGTAATCCGAACGGCCCCACCCTGTTGGGTCCGATCCTGTTCTGAATGAATGCACTGACCTTTCGCTCCACGTACACGAGGTTGGCCACGACGGTCAACATGACAAGCATGACCAGGACAATTTTGATGATCGAGATGACCAGAACTTCCATAGGCGCTTCCCCTGGGTGCGACGCGGCAATCAAGCAGGAACAGCGGCTTCCTGCTTCAGCCTGAGCATCATTCCCTTGTTACCAATCTTCCTGTATGACAATCCCTTGAACGAAGGGATCGTGTTAACGATTTCATTGAACACATCTTCCGACGTGTTGTACTTGTACTTCATTCCCATGACCGCAGCAATGCCGGCAACAATCCTCCAGATCGGTCGACAGTCACGCTTCGTTCCCTTCGCCCACCTGTCGAACGGAGATCCGAACTTATCCAGACGGCTCATGGCAAAGCCATCCAACGCACGATCCTGGTCGAACGTGGCCACTGATGGCCGGATGCGCTGTACCCTCCCCTGGAAGTTGGTGAACGTGCCGTGTTTCTCTGCGAACGTTGAGGATGGAAGTACGACCTCTGCAAGACGAGTCGTGTCATTCTCGAACGAGCACATCACGACAAGGAACTCAAGCCTTGCAAGCGACTGGGCAACAGCCGGGTCGGCGGCAATGTTGTCATCGAGGACGTACAGCGCTTTGATGTGTCCTTCCCGGATTGCCTTCGTGATGCCATTGAAGTCGAGTCCACCATCGCGAGGACGAACTCCAACCGCACGTGCACCGCGGCTGTTCGGCGTCTTGTCCGCACGGATCAGAAACCTGTCCTCATCACCTTCCAGAGTATGGTGCATGAAGTCGATGTGTTTCGTCCCGAGAACATCCGAAGCGAACTTCTGGAAGAGATAGTTCTCCTCGTTTGTCGCGTAGGCAGAACCAAGAGCGGCAATCTCCGACTTCTTGAACGTCTTGGATTCGGAAGCCACCCTGGCAACCGCTTCGTCCCACCCCACTTCAAGAACGCCCTCGTCTTTCTTCATCAACGGTGCTTTGATGCGATTTTCGACGTTGACATGCTTGAAGGTGTTGAGCCTTCCCGAATCGCACATCCAGAATTCATTCACTTCCGGGTTGTAGCGGGGCGTCTGCCGGAGAATCTCGTTGTTCCGCACCCACGAGTACATGTTGCACCCGCGAGAGCAACCGGGACAAATCGTCTCAGTCGACGACATCTCCCATACCCGAGCCTTGAAACGGAAATCTCTGCTCGTCAACGCACCAACCGGGCAAATGTCGATCACGTTCATGGAATATGGATTGTCGAGCTGCTCACCGGGAAATGTTGTCAACTCAACGTACGTTCCCCGCTGTGTGAACGTCAACTGAGGCTTGCCGGCAATCTCATCGCAGAAGCGGATGCAGCGTGAACACATGATACAACGCTCGATATCCAGCATGACATTCGGGCCGAGCTCGACGCGCTTCGGCTTGTGCACCTTGTCTTCATCGAACCGACTGTACCCGACACTATACTTGTATGCGTAGTCCTGCAGCTTGCACTCGCCTGCTTCATCGCAGATGGGGCAGTCGAGCGGGTGGTTGATGAGCAGGAACTCCATCACTGCCTCGCGGGCGTTGACCACTTTGGGATTCGCCGTATGAACCACCATGCCGTCGGCCACCTGGGTCGCGCAGGCGATCACCAGCTTCGGGAGCTTCTCAACTTCCACGAGACACATCCGGCAGTTGCCCGCCACGGAGAGCTTCGGGTGCCAGCAGAAGTGGGGAATCTCGATCCCGTTCTCCCGGGCAGCTTCTATAATAGTACGCTTGCTGTCGACCTCAAGCTGCTTGCCATCTATCGTTATCTTTGCCATGCGAAGTGCGATTCGTTGCTTACTCTGTGCTCGTGGAACCGTTTCAGCTTGACGACCAATTCTTCAATCTCATCCTGCGGAGGAAGAAATGTTGTCCTGAAGTGCAGTGTCCCCGGAAGCTGGCCGAACCCGGAACCCGGCACGACACAAATCCCCGTTTCTTCAAGAAGCTGCAGGCAGTAGTCCGAGTCTCGTTTCGCTTCGTACGCCAATTGTTCCTCGGAATTCATGCGCGAAACATCCACGTCCTTTTCTGGCGGGAGTTGTATCTTCACGAACGCGTACATCGCTCCCTGGGGGATGTCGACCGACATTCCTTCTATTTGGTTGATGCCGTTACCGAGAATCTCCGCCCGCTTCTTCAATGATGAAAGTACTCCATTCCGCTCACGCACGTACGTCTCGTAACTCTCGTCGCCAGGTTCGGGCGGCGCAACCATCAGGTACGTTGAAAGTTGACCACTCACATTTGCGCACAGGCTTATGGACTGGAGCTTCACAAACTGTGCAACAACATCGTCAGGCATGTTCCTCAGTTCGAGATAGCCGCCGCGATGCCCGCACTCCCCAAGGAATCCCTTCGACACCGAATGCAGGCTGAAGAGCGAGATGTCCGTCTCCTTCATATCGTGCATGACTCTGGCAAATGAGTGGAATTTCGCACTCGGATCGTACACGTTCTCCTGGTACACCTCGTCGGCAATGATGGAGAGACCATTCCTCCTGGCGAAGCCGATAATCATCTTGATGTTATCGTAGGACAGAACAGCGCCCGTTGGGTTTCCGGGGTTGATCACCACAATCCCAACCGGGTTTGTTCCTTCACTCCTCGCCTTCGAAATACTCTGAGTCAGAATATCCTCGCTCAACTGCCACGAGTTCTGCTCGTCAAGGAAATATCCGATCTGCTTCCCTCCGTACAGGGTCAGCGACGCGCTATACAAGGGATATTGTGGGATCGGGATCATGAACCCGTCGTTTCGTTCTTTGAGCAGCGCCGTCAGTACCGCCTGGGCTCCTTTGCTGGCGCCGTCGGTGAGGATAATGCGATCTCTGTTGGCCTGGATGCCATCGCGTTTCTGGATGAAGTCGGCAACGGCTTGTCTGATGAATGGGATGCCGGTGCTCTGCGTGTAGGCTCCGGTTCCGTGGGGATGCTTGTAGAGTATCTTCTTTGCTCGCTCGACCAAATCGCCCGCATAGTGCTTCACCACGTCTGGCTTCTCAAGCAGCTCGGGATATTCCAGAAGACTGAGCATCTGCCGGATGAATGAGAGCGGTTTCTGTTTGAGAGCCTGAGGATTGCCAATGTTGCAGTAGATGATCTTCTTCCCCTGTTCTTCAAGTTGCTGCGCTCGAATCACAATGGGGCCCCTGACTGCGTATTGAGCTTCGATCAATCTACTGTTCAGATCTCTTATCGTGACCATGATAAGCCTGGCTATTCATCTCCGCTTCACGGCAAAGCTACGACGGCCGGATGACAATCGTTGACAATCTCTCCTCGGACAGCAAGTCGTTCGCAACACGATGAATGGACTCCGAAGTCACCGCATCGACCTTCTTGAGAATCTCATCGAGCGAGGTGAACGTGTTGAAGTACACTTCGCTGCTTCCCAGCCGCATCATTCGTCCGGACATGTTCTCGAGGCCAAGCATCATCGTGCCCTTGATCTGCGACTTTGTCCGGTCGAGTTCGGCCATTGAGACGAGCTTGCGGCGCAACTTGTCGAACTCAGACCGCATGAGCTCGGTGGCACCGGCAATATTCTTCTTATCTGTACCAATGTAAGCCCCGAATGAGCCTGCATCGCTCAACAAGTTCACGAACGAATACACCGAGTATGCCATCCCGTGTTTCTCACGGATCGTCTGGTAAAGTCTCGAGCTCATCCCTTCACCGAGCAGAGCGTTCATCACAATGAGCGGGTAGCGGTCCTTGTGCTTGATGCTGTACGCCACCGTGCCGATGCACACATGAGACTGCTGAATGGGGCGCGTGAACTCCTGCGTGGTCGCCTTGGTCGGCTTTGTAGGTGCTTGGATTCTCGACACGGGCTCGCCGGACGCCCTCACATGAGTGAGATATTTCCCCGCAAGCTTGACAAGGGCATGATGATCAACATTCCCGGCAGCTGCAACCACCATTGTGGGCGCGACGTAGTGCTCAGCAACATGCGTCTGCAAATCATGACGCGTGAAGGCCCGGACGTTGGTCTCGGTCCCTATGATAGGGAACCCAACTGAGTGGGTCGGAAAGAGAGCCTTCTCGAAATAGTCGTGGATGATGTCTTCGGGGTCATCCTCTGTGTTCTTCAACTCCTCAATGACGACGAGCTTCTCCTTCTCGAGTTCTTCCTTCTTGAAGGTCGCATGTTGAACCAGGTCGGAGAGAACGTCCACCGCCTGCTCGACGTGTTCATCGAGGACACGCGCGTAGAAACATGTTTGTTCCTTGGTGGTGAATGCATTGAGATAGCCTCCCAGCGATTCCAGGCTTTGAGCTATGTCGCGCACACTGCGGCTCTTCGTTCCCTTGAACACCATGTGTTCGAGGAAATGGGTAATGCCGTTCTCGGTACCCGACTCATCTCGCGATCCGACATTGGCCCAAATCCCAATCGAGACTGAACGCACATATGGGATGGTCTCTGAGACGACACGAATCCCGTTTTCAAGGACAGTTTTATGGTAGAGGGGAAGGCGGGTGGGACCGTTTTGCAGCTGACCGGTCTGATTCGATTTATGCATGCAAGGTTGAACCTGGCGGTCGATTGGAACGAAGAGAGAAATGCATTCAAAATTCAAGAAAAATATATCCATTTTGGCAACGAGAGTCAAGAAATGGTCGCTGCACCAAGTTTAGTCGTTCAAGTTCAGACAACACAATGCCGAGTTTCACTCTCATCGTAAGGAAACTTCTCTCAGATCTGACACGCGTGCACCAAAGGCCGCCAGCAAAACTGTAGCAGTGAAGTTATTCTTGTGGTTGCATTCGGCTGTTGTTTTGTCTATCATTTTGTAGACAGACAGAGAACATCACTCCTTAATGCTTGCCGAACTACTCTTTGCGTTTGCGGTTGCGTACTTCATCATGATGTTCATTTTTGGGATTGCAGTCCGCCGGGCACAGTATCCTTCGGATCCCCACTACCGTCCAAGTGTTGCCATCATCATTGCCGCCCGAAACGAAGAACACAACATCGGCCGATGTTTGAGCTCCATCGTCAGCTTGTCTTACCCGAGACACCTCCTCGAAGTCGTTGTCGTCGATGATCGATCAACTGATCACACAAGTGATACCGTTCGCGAGTTCACAAAACAATTCAACCATATTAGGCTGGTAACGGCGCTGCCAGGCACCGGGAACCTCCGCGGTAAGACCAACGCGGTGACACAAGGAATTGAGGCATCGAAAGGCGAGATTTTGCTTTTCACGGATGCTGATTGCGCTGTCCCAATTCGTTGGGTGGAAGAAACGGTGAAATACTACACGAATGGAATTGGGATTGTGGCGGGTTTCACCGCATTGAGAAACACGAATTGGTTTGAAGCAATTCAGGCGTTGGACTGGTTTATTCTTTTTTCGGTGGCGGCTGCTACAATCCGTTTGAAGCATCCTGTGACAGCAGTAGGTAACAATCTGTCTGTGAAAAGGGCGGCGTATGAGAAGGTCGGAGGCTATCGTAGCATCCCATTCAGCGTCACCGAGGACTATGCCCTCTTCCATGCCATCACAACCCATACAACCTATCAAGCACGTTTTCCTGTTGACCCACGCACGCTGGTTGAGAGCGAGCCGTGCAAGAGATGGGAAGACCTCTACAGGCAGAAAAAGCGATGGTTTACGGGGGGACGGGGAATGGATGTGAAGAGCCTTCTGCTATTTGCAATACCATATGTCCTGAATCTCCTGTTGATCGTGTGTGTGTTCTTCGGTGCGCCCATGGCCATGCTCGTCTCCGGAGTCCTCAAGGTGAGCGTGGACTTGTTTCTCGTCTACCCATCCTTGCGAAGATTTGGTCGGCTTGAGCTCGTCCGGTATTTCTTGTTGTTTGAGTTGTACTACATACTCTATGTCCTGATCTTCCCCATCATTGTCCTGTTTGGAAATGAAGTTATGTGGAAGGAGCGGAAGTTCGCCGAGTAACGCTACAAAAAGAAAACCCTCAACGTGAGTTGAGGGTTTTCAAAGAACCTGCCTCTTTTCCTTCTAGACCCGACTTCTGGCACTCGCAATTCCAAGACGCTTGAGCTTGTACCTAAACGTCTGTTCCGTCATACCGAGGAATTGTGCCGCCTTTGACTGGTTGAAGCCAAACCGATCAAGGGCTCTTTCAATAATCCCTTTCTCAATCACATCCAGGGACTTGTCGAGAACGAATTCCTGTCCCGCCATAATGTTATTGATCATCTTGACGACTTCTGTCTTCTCATCAACCAGTTCAGGAGGCAGCATGAACCTTCCCTCATTTGAGAAGAGGACGCATTTGTCCACGACGGCCTTCAACTCCCGGATATTCTCCCTCCACGGTTGTCGCACCAACACGTCAATTGCGTTGATATCGATAACCAGATCGCCAATCCCCAGTTCCTTGGAAATCTCGTTTGCGAAGTGCTTCACGAGAAGAGGTACGTCCTCGGGGCGCTGTCTTAGAGGCGGAATGTCGACCTTCTCGAAATCCTGAATCTTCGCATAGAGATCATCCAGCAGTTTTCTCTTCTCCACCAGTTCTGTTGGATCGGCCTTCATCGTGAGGATTAGACGAATGTCGACTCGCTCTGTAGAACCACCACCGATCCGACGTGTCATGCGCTCATTGATGAAGTTGAGTATCTTCAATTGATTCCTGAAGCTTGCCTCTTCAATCTCCTCGATCAAAACCGTCCCACCGTTCGCCTGTTCAAAGAGGCCCTTCTTCGAAGTGTAGGGCAGGCCCTCAACTCCACGGTCGTAGCCAAAAAGGATCGCCTCCAATTCTTTGTCGTCCACTACGGACAAGTTGATCGATTGGAAAGGACGATCACCTCCAGAGATGTTCTTTGCTGCGGCTCCCTTCCCAACTCCCGCCTCCCCCACTACTAACACATCGGCTCTGCTCTTAGAAAGTCTGAGGATTTCTCCTCGGAGAAACTCGACCGCTCTACTCTTGCCTACGATTGGGTAGGAAAAGGTTGGGACTTCGGTCGCCGTCTTGTTCATTGTTTTGTTATCCATTGTGAGTTCGCCCTTCATGACTTGTCAGACGATTTCAAGAAAAGCCGTCCGAGAATTGCCTTCCGATTGAAGAAGTGTGCCACCAGTAAGTCATCCAATGCGTCTCGCCATCGCGTGATAGAACCTGGACTAACGAGTATTTCATGCTCATAGAATTCACCCTTGACAGTGCGGATGAATCGCAGTCTCAGAGCAAAGAACAAGGCTATGAAGAGAAGAATGCACAATGAGACTGCATGACCAACGTTCAACAACTCGTAGAAACTCTGCCACTCAACGCTCTTTATGAAACTCCAAGCGTGCATTATTTCCATCGTACAGAAAATCAGGAAGAGAAACATAATCTTGTCAATGTATGCCCCTTGCGGAGGATCTTTCATGTATTGGTAACCAAAGTAGAGCAGGATGAACGCAAGGCACAGTATGCACATGTAGATTGTATTCATGTACAACGGCCGTTGCAGGAAAACGATATAGTTTGTCCCGGAGAGATATGGGTAGACCTCTGTAACTCGTCTGAGTTTCTCATCAGGATAAAGCGTCCCGATAGGCTGCCCTTCGTTCCATAGCTTGAGGTCTGTAATTTCTGCCAAGGTCTGCAGCGACGGTTCTACTCCGTGGTCTTTCACATAAGCCCTGTTTGCATCATCCAGCGCTTTCCAAGTCTTCGCATCGTCGGTTGAGTAGAGGTATCTCGGGTTAGCAGCATATCCATGATAGTAGTAGGCAAAAATGCCACCTACAATTGCAAGAGCCAACGCATACTTGTACAAGGATTTGAAATCTCTGAAAAGCGCATCAAGACACAGATACACAATTGCAAAGGCCAAGAAAAAGAAGTAAGCACCGTACGATACATACTGGTTGAAATAGAACCTTGCAAACTGCTGGTCAGCAAAAAAGGTCTTGCCAACGAAGTTGTAGATGTGAAACAACAATGATATGGAGAAAAAGAGCGCGAAATTCAAGAAGATATGCTTGTTCTTCTTTACGGGCTCGTGCCTGACAATGGCAACGCAGAGCAGGAACAGAAGCCATTGAATGGAGTAGTTCACTACTAGGAATAGCTTCACAGGTTCGTGCTCGAGGACGAAAAACGAACCTACAAACGCAATCTCGGACACAATCCAGAGAAGGAGGATCTTTCTTGCCAGTGCTATTCTTATCGGTTCCAATGCTGTCATTCCAAGCTGGTTTTCATGCGACGCTGTAAAAATATAGTAACAGATCCCTTCAAATGTCAAGTCGGGGCCCGCAGTTTTTTTCAATAATCAGCCAAAATTGTGGTTTCTATCACCTTTTTGCCCTCCCAGCAATAGGTAGTTTTTTTTGTAATATTTTGTTGACATTTAGCTGCGAGAGTATTATATTTTCTGCGAGTTTTGTTGTCTGAAGTTGCTTGCTTCGTCATCACTGCGGTTCTTGCTGTGCCTAATCAAACCTATTCTTTTTTCGCAAGACATAGAGCAATACATAGAGGTAGTTCCGTGTTGTGTTTCAGAAACTAAACACCCCCAACAACTGAAAGGAGCACCAAATGCCATCCACCATGAAACGGTTACGATCGGTTGTGACTGCCGTCATTGTCGTGGCCTCAACGAACTATGCCATTTCCCTGACATCCACACGAAGTGGCGTGGCGACAGTGCCAGATATGCCGAGACCAAAGAGCGGCGTGGCGACTGTGCCGGATATGCCGAGACCAAAGAGTGGTGTCGCAACAGTTCCGGACATGCCGAGACCCAAGAGCGGCGTAGCAACTGTGCCAGACATGCCAAGACCATAAGCAGTTTCCAAGTGGATCGAAGTCTAGGACCCAGTTCTCTCTGAGAACTGGGTCTTTTTCTTTCAGCGTGTTGGCTGCATTGACCTTTTTCCTTATATTGTCGATGAGCCTTCGTTAGGAGCAAGCGTTGAACAAAACCAATACGTTGTTGTATGCCTCGTCCTTCTTACTTACCTGTATTACTACAACTCTCGCAGGTGTCCAGTGGCTAAACAAGAGCCCCTTTGAACTTGAGAATCTCTCTGCGGGACTGCA
>CAYHRX010000037.1:0-12822 GCA_964359075.1 uncultured Chitinophagales bacterium | reverse complement strand
TTGGTTGCTGGATCAGTCCATCCCTCTCAAGCCCGGCCAGCAATGACCGAAGCCAGAACCTGTCCCTTGAAGAGTAGGTTGGGCGTATCTGCTTCCCGATGTCATCTGGATGCAACCGTCGTCGGCCACGGTATTGCCGGAGTGCTTCGATAATTCTGCCTCGATAAATCCGGTTCGGGACACCGTCTCTCGAAGGTTCTTGCTTGCCCGGAGAAGAGGTCACATGCTTCATCGTCGCCGCTGATGAGCATAGTCTGGCTGCCGGACAGCTTATGCACTGCGGAGCGCGTGCGGTGCAGATTGTTGCGCCAAGATCCATGAGAGCCTGGTTCCAATCATATGCCTTGCCCGCGGGGAGAAGGGATTGTGCCAACTCCCATATTTCGCTCTCCGGTTTCATCTCAATGGTTGTCCTCATCTGCCACAGCAGTCGCGAAAGCACACGCCGTACGTTTACGTCAACAACAGGAACATCCTTGCCAAATGCGGAGGACAGAAGAGCATTGGCAGTATATTTGCCCACACCCGGCAGAGCAACAAGTTCCTGATATGCTTCTGGAAACTTGCCGCCGTGCTGCTGCAAAACGGTCCGCGCCAGTTGATGGAGGCGAACCGCCCTATTGTTGTACCCCATTCCTTGCCATGCGATCACGACTTCATGCTGGTGTGCTCTGGCAAGTGAGTGAATTGTCGGGAACCTCTTCAGGAACCGGGGGTACTTTTCCAGAACGCGGTTCACTTGCGTTTGCTGCAACATGACCTCGGAAACAAGGATGCGGTACGGGTTGCTGATGTTGCCTGCCTGACCCTGCCCGCCGTGGGCGTTCAGGCGGGCGGCAGGCAGGCGCCATGGGAGTGCGCGGCTATGACAGGAATACCACCGGAGGATTGACCGAGTCAGAGTCCGACACCGCGTTGGGCTGACAGCCTCCGTTCTGAACTTACGCAACCTGCGGATTTGGGGTGTGTTCTGTTTTTGCATTGCTGACGAGGAGTTCCACCGCCGCGCGGTTCCCTTCGAGGATGTCCATTCTCTCCAACTGTTCTGGAGTCACCCAGCGGATCTGTTCGAAAGCGTGATTGACGAGTGTGCCGCTGAAAGTTCGGACGAGGAAATAGAACACTCTGAATGCACCGTTTTTTCCAGGATTGGCGACGCCTTCCGAATATGTCCATTCCTGTCTGAAGAACTCATGCTCCACCTGCGCTTCAATTCCCAACTCCTCCCGAAGTTCGCGGACCAACGCTGTTTCTGATGTCTCATCTTCTTCGATCTTTCCACCCGGGAATTCCCACTTGAGAGGATATCGTCCATCCTTCTTGCGCTGGCACGCCAGCACATGACCGTTGTTGATAATGATGCTCACTGCAACTTGTTTCATGGGTTCAAGATAGTCAAAATCGCTCTGAATCTCAAAGCATGTGTGCCTGTTGACTTTCTCGGCAAAGAGTGCTACACTTTGTGAGCAACAGTATGGACGTGTGTTGCGCGAAGTTCATTTCATAGCCTCTTAAGTCTGACTTGATCAGATGAAAGAGGCTTGTTTCATTTATGACGACTACCATGACAACGACACAACATGCTACAAGTCTACACAACCGGCTCGCGGTGTTTCTGCTATGCTGCTTTGCTGCGTGCCAGATCGCCGAGGCGCAGTATCCGAACATCAGAGTGAGCGCCACCTCCTCCAACGACCCGGAAGAAGTGAGTATCGCCATCAATCCAACGAACCCACTGAACCTTGCCGCGGGAGCCAACATCAATTACTACTTCTATTCAACCAATGGCGGACTCAACTGGACACAGGGGAGACTGACTTCACCTTCATTTGGTGTGTGGGGTGATCCGTGCCTGGTCTTTGACGCACTAGGTAATCTGTACTACGGCCATCTCTCCAATCCGCCGGCGCCAGGTTACTGGATCGATAGAATTGTCGTGCAGAAGTCCACGAACGGCGGCGTAAGCTGGAACACCGGTGTCGGCGTCGGCTTCAGTCCGCCGCGAAAGAACCAGGACAAGGAATGGATTGCCGCCGACATGACAAACTCACCATACAGGCACAACCTCTACATGACGTGGACGGAGTTTGATAGGTATGGCAGCGCCAGCACGGCGGACAGCACGCGCATATTGTGCTCGCGCTCCACTGATGCCGGAGCAACCTGGAGTACGCCTGTTCGTGTCAGCGACAGATCGGGCGACTGCATCGACAGTGACAACACCGTTGAAGGAGCGGTGCCGGCCATCGGTCCGAACGGAGAAGTGTACACGGCCTGGTCGGGGCCGCTTGGCATTATGTTCGACAAGTCAACAGACGGCGGAGTGACTTGGGGCGGGGACATCTTTGTGTCTGACCAGCCGGGCGGATGGGACTTCGACATCCCGGGCATCAACCGGTGCAACGGACTGCCGATCACGGCGTGCGATATGAGCAACTCACCCCACCGCGGCAACATCTACGTAAACTGGTCAGATCAGCGCAACGGGGCCATCAACACAGACATTTTCCTGGCGAAATCCACCGACGGGGGTGCAACATGGTCGCCAGCGACGCGAGTGAACGACGATATGATTGCAGCGCAGCAATTCTTCACGTGGATGACCATCGACCAGACCACCGGGTACCTGTACTTCGTGTTCTATGATAGGAGAAATACGAGCGGCAATGCGACGGATGTGTTTGTTGCACGATCCACTGACGGTGGAGAGACGTTCACGAATTTCAAAGTCAGCCAGGCATCGTTTGCACCAACGTCGGGGGTGTTCTTTGGTGACTACACCAATATTGCCGCCTACCGGGGGAAGATCTACCCCATCTGGATGAGACTTGATGGCAGCATTTTGAGTGTCTGGACTGCGATCATTAACGATTCAGTGACTGTGGGTGTGCCACGGGAAGAGGGACACGCCTCCTCCTTTGCACTCCATCAGAACTATCCCAATCCCTTCAATCCATCCACCATGATTCGATTCAACGTCCCATTGCGCGAACGAATTACACTCAAGGTGTTCGATGTATTGGGCCGAGAGATCGCGATACTGGTTGATGCATACATGGATCCCGGGGAACACACGGTGGCCTTCTCTGGGTGGGATTACGGACTCGCCAGTGGAACGTATTTCTACAGGATGACAGCGGGGGGCTTCACCGAGACTAAGAGGCTGATACTGTTGCAGTAGGAGGGACATATTCCTTCACCAGACAAGTTACCACTAAGACCCGAGGGATCGACCATGAAACACATGCTTGTGCTTTTTGTTGCTTTGGCGTTGTTGCTTTCAAGTATTGCCGCGAGTCAGGACAATGCTGTTAAGGGAGCCGAACAATGTTCCCAGAAAAAATCCACAGCGGCGCACACGCCGTTTCTCGGCGACTCTCCGGGTTCTCCGAGGCATGCATACGATGTCCTCAACTATAAGCTGGACCTTGATATCCGGAGCTGTTTCATTTCACCGTATCCGAAGTCGTTTACGGCAAACGAGATCATCTCATTCCGGGTTGACACTGCCCTGAGCAGCATCCAACTGCACGCCGTGAACACATCGCTGACGATCGATTCCGTAAAGCTTGCAGGAACGTCGTTCACGCACGCGTCCAATATCCTTACCGTTAACCTTAACAGAACATATGTGCCGGGCGAGACAACGTCGGTCAGGATCTACTACCGGCACAACAACGTCACGGATAACGCATTCTATGTCAGCAACGGCATGGTGTTTACGGACTGTGAGCCTGAGGGCGCACGCAAGTGGTTCCCGTGCTGGGACAGGCCGTCGGACAAGGCGACAATTGATCTTACAGCGAAAACCCCTGCAAATGCGAAGCTTGGTTCAAGCGGCAGGCTTGCGGATTCCACGACGGTCGGTGATACAACGTGGTTCCACTGGGTGAGTCGTGATCCCGTGGCAACATATCTTGTCGTGATGTCGGCGAGAGTGAACTACGTTCTCGACATCGTGTACTGGCGGAAGATCTCCAACCCCAATGACAGTATTCCGATCAGGTTCTATTCCAATCCGGGCGAGAATACGACCGCTGCCCGCGCCCGTATCGGATCCATGACGACGCAGTTCTCGCAGTTGTTTGGCGAGCACCCCTGCGAAAAGAATGGCTTCGCGACGCTGAACAATCAGTTTCCGTGGGGTGGAATGGAGAACCAGACACTGACGAGCCTCTGCCCAAATTGCTGGGGGGAGAACCTCATGTCGCATGAATACTCTCACCAGTGGTTCGGAGACATGATTACCTGTGCGACATGGGCGGACATCTGGCTGAACGAAGGCTTTGCGACGTACTGCGAGGCGCTGTGGTATGAGTACACCGGAGGTTATGCGAGCTACAAAAGCGATATCCTGAGTGATGCAAGCTCGTATCTCTCCGGCAATCCCGGTCGTCCGATTTACGTCCCGGCGTGGGTCAATACAACTCCTCCCAACGGCGAGCTCTTTAATTACGCAATGACCTATGCAAAAGGTGCCTGTGTGCTGCATATGTTACGTTATGTGCTGGGCGATTCCACATTCTTTGCAGGCATCAAAGCGTATGCAACCGATGTGGTGAACTTCAAGCACAATTCAGCGGTCACCGCGGACTTCATCACGAAGCTCAATCAGGTAACCGGGCAAGACCTGACATGGTTCTTCCAGTGGGTCTATCAGCCGAACCACCCCGTGTATGCGAACACCTACAACATCACGCCACTCGGCGGTGGGTTGTGGCAGGTCGGGTTCAAGGCGCGGCAGACGCAGACCAACCCGCCCTTCTTCACGATGCCGATTGTAGTGAAGATTTCCTTTGCGAGTGGGGACACAAGTATCCGTGTGATGAACAATGTCAACAATCAGGTGTTCGCGTGGCGGTTCACCCGACAGCCAACGAGTGTGTTGTTTGATCCGAACAACGACATTGTCATCAAACAGGGAACGACGACAGTCGGAGGCACGCTCGCTACGCCAACACTCGTCTCCCCAGCGCTTGGCGCAATCAACCAGCCGCTGACACTCCGGCTGACCTGGAACGAAGCGATCTCGGCAGCGACCTACAGGGTGCAACTCTCGACCGACGCAGGCTTCACGGCCATCGTGCTTGACGACTCGACAATCACGGATACGTCGCGACAGGTTGGTCCGCTCAACGCAATCACGGAATATTTCTGGCGCGTGAATGCAAAGAACGCGGGTGGAACCACGGCCTGGTCCGCAGTGTCCAACTTCACGACCACATTCCAGAATTCTGTGGGGAATGAAGGAGAGATCCCGATGGAGTTCACCCTTGCTCAAAACTACCCGAATCCTTTCAATCCCTCCACACTGATCACATACGGCCTGCCCCGGAAAGCGCACGTTGTTGTGAGTGTGTTCAACATGCTCGGCCAAAAGATCGCGGTTGTTGATGAAGGCGAACGGCAAGCCGGCTACCACGACGTGCTGTTCGACGGTGCCAGCCTAGCGAGCGGAGTGTACTTGTACCGGCTACAGGCTGGGGACCATTCGACAAGTGGCGCAGAGCGCCCTGGCGCCAGCGGCGCTCACTCAGGGCAGTGGTTTGTGCAGACGAGGAAACTCATTTTGATGAAGTAGTTCCATGCAATAAGCGATTCCCTTAGGCGAAGCCCCCAGCCTGATCGGGGGCTTCTTGCTGTTGAGTATCAACTGTCGTCGTGGTATATTGCATCATGCAACCCAAACGCTATATCGTCTGGTCAAAGAATGAGATTGACCTGAGCGATGAATACCAGAAGAAATGGTACATTGCTCAAGTGCTCTCCTACGGACGGGCCGAGGATGTTGCCTCGCTTGATTGGGGTGAGATCAAAAGGCTGCTTCCTGATCTCAACTTGCCACCCACAGTGCGATCATTCTGGGAATACTACTATTCTTCCTCATCGTAGAGGTATCATTACCGACCTTCAAGAATCTCTTCTCCGCTCGGTTTCCAAGGTGGGTGATTCATCGTATTTCTATCTCACAGGAGGAACCGCTCTGGCAGAGTTCTATCTCGGCCACCGGAAGTCGTTCGACCTCGATCTCTTCACCGGCGAAAAGCGACTTGTTCTTCCATTCTCCTTCTCAATGGAAAAGAAACTTGCCGCGCAGTTCGACGTCAAGGTGGTGCGAAGGTTTGAGACCTTTTGTGAGTTTGAACTTCGTCGGAATGCAGAATCGGTACGTCTGCAACTGGCGTACGACTCTCCGTTTCGGTTCAGGGAGCCGGTCGAAACCGATCTGGGGATGAGAGTGAATGACTATGACGACATCATCGTTGACAAGTTGCTTGCATTCTTCGGCAGGAAGGAAGCTCGCGATGCGATTGACGTGTTCTTCATTTTGCAGACGGAAGACTTCTGGACACTGGTGGAGCAGGCCAGAAAGAAGGACCCGGGCTTTGATCTGTATTGGTTCGCTATTGTCCTTGCCGAGGTCCGGAATCTCCCAGATGAACTATCCAGTTATCCCGTTGAGATGATCTTGGATGTCGACATCCGGCAAATGAAGTCGCTTTTTGCGTTGAGATCGAAGGAGGTGATTGACCGAATCAAGCCTTCGTCCAGATAGACGCTAGCTTGGTTTGACTGTCACATAATGCACAAACACATACCCATCTCGCTCTTCCCGGGACACCTCTGCAAATCTTGTCCTGAGTAACTCCTCGTACATCGGGAAATACGCATCTCCCACCACATCCTCATCCACAAACGTCAGGTAAAGCTCATCTGCCTTATCGAGCAGTTCGGCATAGATCTGTGCCCCGCCTATGACGAACACTTTCTCCTGGTTCTTCAATGCCTCAAGAGCAGTCTCAATGGACGAGTAGCACTCGACGCTTGGAATGGGTTTCGAAGTGAGCACCACGTTTCTGCGGTCGGAAAGAGGTTTGCCCAGCGACTCCCACGTCTTCCTTCCCATGAGCACCGTGTGTCCGGTGGTGAGACGTTTGAATCGCTTAAGGTCTTCTGAAATGTGCCACGGGATTTTCCCATCCCTCCCGATGACGCGGTTCTTCCCGATGGCAACGATGATGGCGAGTTTCACGATGATGAGTGCAGCAAGAGAAGCGTCGTCACAGCGATCTCGTGACAGGCTTCGACTGCCTGCCCGCCCTTGTTGCTCAATGAAGGCAGGCGGGCGCTCAGCCTGACGCAGGAATGTCGCCTTGCGGATTCCATCTACACAGCGACTTCAAACTTTATCGGCTCATAATACTCATAGCCGATCAGCGTGAAGTCTTCGAACTGCAACTGGCCAATCGGCTTGTGAGCGATCTCCAGACGGGGCAGAGGTTTCGGTGTGCGCTTGAGCTGTTCCTTCAAGCCCTCGACATGGTTGACGTAGATATGCGCGTCTACTATTGTGTGGCTAAAGAAGCCCGGCTCGAAACCTGTCTCCCGGGCAAGAACCTGCGTAAGCAGGGAGTAGCAGGCGAGGTTAAACGGGATACCGAGTGCAATATCGCCGGAGCGTTGCGTAAGATGACAGTTGAGTCTGTTCTCCTGCACGTTGAATGCAAACGTGTAGTGGCAGGGAGGAAGCTTGCTGTGAAGGGCATTTCCCGGCTCCCACGCTGTTACCACCATCCGTCGTGAGCTCGGGTCGGTCTTCAGCAGCTCGATGATCTTTCCGATCTGGTCAATCTCAACCACCTCATACTTTCCTGTATCCGGATTGATCTGTGCGCTCGGGAATCTCCTCCAGTATCTCCCGTATGCCGTATCCAGATTTCCGTCTTCATCAGCCCATGCGTCCCAGATTTTCGTGTGCTGGCGCAGGTTGCGGATGTGGTCCTCGCCGGAGAGATACCAGAGCACTTCGTACAACATCGACTTGAAGTTGACTTTCTTGGTCGTGAGGAGGGGGTAGCCTTTGCTCAGGTCCACTGTGTAATGCTCGGCAAAACAGGAGATTGTGCCAACGCCGGTGCGGTTCTTCTTGTATGTGCCGTTCGTCAGGACTCGCTCGACGAGATCGAGGTATTCACGCATGACGCGCTGCTCCGGTGCAGGTGGATTCTTGGTGACGCACACAAAATACGTAGAGACTCGCTCAAATGCAATGTGCGTAAAACACCATCATCTCAACAACAGAAGTCCGCGCGTCTGAACTTAAGGGAGAGAGCTAAGTTCAGTTGAATTGGAACTGTTTCAGCAATCATGATTCACCGTGAATATCGAACATCGGCCACCGTTTGCTATTCCCCGGCATTAAGAGTACCTTGTTGCAGTGACAATTGGCCCGCTGCGCAGCGGGCGTTTCGACAAACAGCGTCTTCCCGTCAGGTCGTCCTCCCTACGCTGCTTCTTCATACGTTCGCGAAACAGCGTCTCGCCATCGCTCCTCACTTCATCATGTTTGAGTGCTGTAGGGTCAGTTTCAGTCGTAGAAAGGAGTGTTCAATGATTGCTTCGCGGCATATTTGGGGGATTATTCAAGAACACGTCCCGAGAAACCAATGGGTCTCATCGGAAGACATTTATGCAATCGTTGAATTGCATGGAAATCTCGACGACGCGGATCGGCAGCAGTCCACCAGGTCGAACACGCCGAGATGGAAGTCCCGTGTTCGCAATGCTCTCGCACACCGGTTGAACAAAGGACGTATTCGATCGCGCAGGAAATCGGATCGTCCGGACTACCCGGCGATCTGACTTCGGTGAAGTTTGCCGAATCGGTCGGGCGAGACGCCCGACCTACTACACAAATACCAATGAGCACTACCCGAGGCCGACCCAATTAGGAATTGGTCGGGCGTTTGTGTACCTTGTAGCGTCAAATAACAGTACACCGCTTGTGTAGCCCTGCTGATGAACCGTACGAGTCCTTCCAAGGTCGCAACGCCATCATTCAGATAAACTCGTTGGCGTACACCTTGCCCGGCGGTTGAGCCGGGTTCTCACAATACATGAAAGGACGTGTTCCATGGAAAAAGGAACAGTCAAATGGTTCAATGCAACAAAAGGTTTCGGTTTCATTTCTCGCACAGGCGGCGAAGATGTCTTCGTACACTTCAATGCGATCTCGGCAAGCGGTTACAAGAGCTTGAATGAGGGCGACAACGTGGAGTTCGAAGTCGAGAAGGGCCCCAAGGGACTTGCGGCAGCGAACGTCACCGTCGTCCAGTAGAAACAGAACCATCCCGTAACGACAAACCCTGCTCACAAGGCAGGGTTTTGTGTTTGGGCGGGATGCCTGCCTTTGATGTTAGCTCGTGCTCATCTCGGATAACATCATCATTCGCCACGCAACTTTCCTGCCTGCACCCGTATTAACATAGGGTTTACTACCAAGCCATCCGTACAAGTCACCACGAAAGGGGCAACAATGAGTGCGCGATACATGTTAGGTATCATGCTGCTATGTTCGGGACTCTTCTGGGCTTCATGCCGGGCAGAAAAAGCTCTCTGGATTGAACTCAAAGAAAACGGCCGGCGGACTACCACAATCGCAATGACAGAAGGAATCGCCAGACAACTCCTCGACACAAAGGAGATGAGCGTCAGTTTCTCGGAGAAAGGCAAACAGGAGCTCATCACCAGAGACATGCTGCAAGCAGTGTTGGATGGACGGCAACCATCGATGACCGCACGTAACGGACATGGTTCTGAAGCAACGGTGTATCTGAAGTCCTTGAATTCTCCCGGCGAGAGACGCGGGAACAACCGACTGGTGTTGGAAACCTACAAATCAGGCAAACAGACATTCCGGATCGTGCTTCCTGAAATCGAGATGGAACAGACGGATGAAAAGGGTGATGAGTTTGTGAAGATCAATTTCGGCTGGAAGGCGTTGCTTCCATTCCTCGCCAAGGTAGGAGGAGCGGTGTACATCAAAGACCATGATGACGACACGGAAGTCTGGATATATGTGGAGTGAGGAATCTCCTCACAACAACCCTGCTCACGACGCGGCATCTCGTGTTTGATGGTGGTGGAAGCACGTTGCTGTGGAATGGCCGGAATGTGGAAAGTACATTCAACAATGCGCCTCGCACCCGCTTTCATGCCCAACTAGCTTCGATCAAACTCCCCTGATCTTCTGTGTTCCTTACTTTCAGATGCGTACTAATTTCCTGTTGAAGTTCATCGACATGTGAGATGATGCCAACAACTCGGTTTTCTTTCCGCAACGAAGCGAGAGTCTCGAACACGGTCTGGAGCGCTTCCTTATCAAGACTGCCAAATCCTTCATCAAGAAAGAAGAAATTCTGATCAGCGCTTGCCAACTGCTGTATCTGATCTCCTAGCGCGAGCGCAAGAGACAGTGACGCCTGAAACAACTGACCGCCAGAGAGTGTCTTGGCACTGCGGACCCTCCCATCGTTCATGAAATCCCGCACGTGGAAGGTGTTATCGTTGCTCAACTCAAGGCGGAGCTTTTGACGGGTCAGTTGAGAGAACCGAATGTTTGCGGCGTAGCAGACATTGCGCAAGTGCACCGTTGACACATAGTTCACAAATCCGTTTGCCCGAAAGAGGGACTTCATTACTTCGATGTCCTGTGCGCGGTTACAAAGACGAGTCCGCTCTTTTTCCAGTTCGATCCGCTTGAGGAGAGCCGTCTCAAGTTCTTTTACTCTGCTTTTCAGCTTGCCAACGTTTTCGTTCTGCTCCTTAATATCCTTGCGGAGAGAATCGAGACGCTCGAGGAGCCGCGTGTGCAGTTTCTTATCATAGGATTTCCCCTCTGCCTCGACCTGGAGTTCACGCAGTTTTCCGCTGGAGGAGTGGACGTTTTGTTTGAATTCATCGATCTGTTTTCGCTCCCGCTTCGGATCGATACCGGACTTGAGGACTTTCTGAACGTTGGAAACAGAGCCCAAGCCGGTGGACGCTATCCGTTTCTCAATATTGGCAATGGTTCGTTTGTAGGATGTTTCCGCTGAGACAAGGTTCTTCTCTCCTTCTTTTATCTGACCTTGAAGGGTGTTGACAGATTTGGAAAGTGTTTCAATCTGTTGTTCCAGTTGCTTGTAGGCCTTCTCGATGTCCCGGTACTCGTTGTTCAGTTCAGCAATACGGTTCTTCGCCTGCAGATTTGATAATCGTGCGTACTCTTCAAAGGTCTTTCGTCGAAGTTGTTGAAGCCGGGTTGTATGTTCACTCTTGAGACTAGCCAGTTTACGCTTGTCATTTTCGAGACCTGGCCCTGCTTGGTCTCGCGCTGTTTGCACCTCCTCAATTTTCTCTTCTGTCTCGGCTATTGAGTCCTCGATGCGACCTATTTGTTCCTCAAGTTTCTCGGCCCGATTGAATTCGGCGTCAACCTTGCCTTCATTCTTCGAGTCAAAGCCCTTCCATTGAAATTTCTCAAGATGCTGATCAAGTTTCTTCTGACCCTTTTGCAGAGCGCCGGTCTGTGCCGTCAGCGAGTCAGTCGCTTTCGCATGTTTTGCCCCAACCTTCCCCAATTCACGAATTATCCCTTCGACAGTTTCGATTGAATTGTCAAGACCAGACTTCTTCTTCTTGAGCGCCTTAAGCTCTTTCTCGACGTTTTCAACCGCGACAACATTGGGGTGATCTGTTGCACCACATACCGGCCATGGAGCGCCGGGCTTCAGGCTTTCTGCATAGGAGCCCAGTTGCTTTTGCACTTCCTTGTGCTCGATCTCATCCTGACATTTCCTGAGATCTGATTTCAGGGACTTCTTTGCCTCAGCAAGCTTCTCTGTAAGTTCATCGAAGTTTAGAGGGAAGTCCTTTTTTGAGATCAACCCCTGCAGCCCTTCTGTCTCAAGCAGTGAGACTTTACTTTCGCCCAGGTCCTTGAGTTCTGATTCCGCTAACTTGAGGGCCTTCTTTGCTTCATCAAGCTGCTCAACGAGATTATTCTTGTTGGCGAACCACTCTTGTATGTCTGACAATACCTTCTGATCCGGGAGTTGCTTCTTCTGCTCCGCTAGTAGAGCCTTGGCAGCTTTGAGGTCACCGTTCAGTTTTGTGACCTTCCCGGCCGAATCTGTCACCAATGACTCCTTGTGCTCGATGGACTTTGATAGTCCATTGATCGATTCAACAATCTCACGAACCTTCAGGGCAATGGTGATATCTTCAGATTCTTCCTTCAGCTCCTCTCTCGATTCGTACTGCTTTTTCAGGCGCTCGAAATTTGCGTACTTCTTGGCGAGGTCCGCATTGGTGTTCTTAGACAATTCACTCTTTTCCTCCAGAGAATCACGCAATTCACCAACAGATTCTCGCTGGGCGTCTTCTTGGCCAAGGATGTCTGTGAACTGCTGAACGCAAAGTTCATACTCCTGAAGGGTTTTCTCCCGACGCTCGAACGTGGGTTTTTGTTTTTCCAGTTCTGCAACAGCAAATGTTTGCTTTTCGAGTTTGTCAAAAAGTTGGAAGAGGGATTGGAGCCATTTTTCTTCAGCTTGTTTTGTCTTCAGTTCTTCATCGAACCGAGCTTGCTCAAGATCTGCGTCTGCAAGAGCTTCTTTCGTTTGCGTGATTTGTGTTTCGGTAACCGGACCGATTGTCTTAAGCTGACCATCCACGTGGCTCAACCGCTCCTTGTTAGCGTTCTCGATAGCAGTAGTTTTGGACTGGAGATCATACTTGTAGAGGTTGAATATCTCTTTAAGCATTGTTGAGCGTTGAGCCTCAGAAAGTTGGAGGAACTCCTGAAACTGGCCTTGCGGAACAATGATTGTTCTGCGGAAATTCTCATAGCTCATACCTATGATCTCTTCCGCAGTTTTCACATCAAGAGGGATGCGCCGTCCTGCCTCAATCTTGTATCCGGCACGTTGAAAGGACCGAACCGACTCGAACGACATCTTGTCCCTTTTTCCCATAACGGTGAACGCATACAACTTACTA
>CAYHRX010000036.1:0-13055 GCA_964359075.1 uncultured Chitinophagales bacterium | reverse complement strand
GAATGAAGCTAGACGTTGTTGCATTTGGCGCCCACCCTGATGATATCGAGCTCGCATGCGGTGGAACGATAGTCAAGCTAGTGAAGCAGGGTCGCAAGGTGGTGATCGTGGACCTTACCGAAGGAGAACTGGGAACAAGGGGAACACGCGAGCTCCGTGCAGAAGAAGCAGCCAACGCCGCCAAGATCCTGGGAGTCGAGTCAAGGGAAAGTCTGGGCATTCCCGATGGCGACATTCAGAACTCAACCGAGAATCGTCGAAAGGTCATTCGAGTGATCCGACGATACCGGCCAGACATACTGCTCTTCCCCTACCACACCGACCGTCATCCTGACCACGAACATGCCCACACGCTCTGCCGTGAGGCATGGTTCTACTCAGGCCTTGAGAAGATAGAGACCCTCGATCAAGACAGAAAGCAGGAGGCCTTCAGACCAAGATGCTACTATAATTACATGCAATGGTTCGAGTTTATTCCAACGTTTGTTGTTGATATTGCCGATGAGTATGAAGAGAGAATGGAGGCGGTTAGAGCGTTCAAGTCCCAGTTGCATGGCCCGACGAGCAACGACCCGGAGACCGTGCTGAGCAGCCCGGAATTCATGGAGATGTTGCGGACGCGTCTTGAGTACTATGGCGATCGGATTGGGAAGAAGCATGGCGAACCGTTCTTCTCTCCTTCGCCATTTGGAATTTCAGATCTGTTTTCTCTCGGGCTGTAGCCTATCCTGAATCATTATCCGTAATCCACCGAAGGTTCATTCTTCCATGCCCAACGTGCATCCGCTTCTAACTCATTTTCCCATAGCACTACTAACAATTGCGCTTGTGTTCGACACTCTGGCAGCGGTCCGCAGTAGTAGCCAACTGGAACGTGTCGGCTGGTGGCTGCATTTGAGCGGCAGCCTGGGACTGGTAGCAACAGTTATATCCGGACTCTTTGCCAAAGGTCAAGTGTTCATCGCCGAAACTGGGAAAACAACACTCGAGACTCACGAGCAGATACGATTCGCGGTCTCTGCACTCTTCGCCGTGCTCCCCTTCTGGCGGATATCAACAAAGACAATGTTGCCGGTTCGATGGCGACCAATATATCTCATATTGATGTTTCTTGGAGTTGGGCTGGTGTGGGTAGGCGCTTGGTATGGTGGGGAGTTGGTGTACACGTTTGGCGTTGGCGTTCGCGCCACACCATTCTAATTAGACAGATGAAGGAGTTGTCACAACTGGAGGAGACGAAGCTTCGTTGGCAGAGGAGGTTAGTCCTAGCGTTCAAAAGGAAAGTCCATCACCCAATCAGGGAGTCCTCTCCACTCGGGAGCTTCATTCGAGCCTCCTGTGATCTCCTAACAATTGTAACGATGAGTCCCACAATCAGAATTATGACTCCATTCCACACGAGATTGATATAGGGTTTGATGCTTGCCTCAACTACGAGGACGTCCGATTTTGGCTTGCCTGCATCCCGTGTTCCCGCCTTCAAGTCCCGAACACCAATTTCGACTGTCGAGTTCTCCTTTGCCTCTCTGTCGGGGTGCATGCCGATGATAGTGAACTCGTAAAGATCAATGTAGCTCGCTGGTGCATCTTGCTGTTCGCCCTTGTTCAGAAGCTTGGCGGGAGTGACGACGGTTGGCTTCTTCTTCCCCTCAACGATCTGGAGCTTGGCACCGATGCGAACATCCTTCCCTTCGAGCATGGCTGCCTTTTCCATGACTGGAAAATCAAAATCCAGGAACATTATGTCCACATCTCCGAATCTCTTTGTCTCGCCTCTCTTCAACGTCACGGACTGAATACCGGATCTTCCAGAGTCTCCCGCCTGCTCCAGCGACAGAGGTGCAAGATAGAAATCCTTGCTGATCAGGTTCAGGATATCCGGGTTCCGCATCAGCCCCTTCGTATATTCACTGTAATACATGATCGGAGAGATGATTTGAGCAGGCTTGCCAGGGTATTCGACGTGGACATCAAATCCGAACTTCTCTCTGTCGACAGGCTTGTACCCTACATACGTTAGCTTGTAGCCTAATGCCTCAATGGTTTCACCCTTCGGAAGTGAGAGCGTTACCTTTTCGTCGTACTTTGAGGAGGCCGCGAAGCCAAGGAACATTACCGCGAGTCCGATGTGGGCAATGGAACCTCCGGCGAACTTTGGACTGCCTCTGATAATCCTCCAGCCTACCTGTAGGTTGGAAAACAGTGCGAACGCAGCTCCAAACACGAAGAGGGCCACCAGCACATCACGAACGCCGATGGCGACAAGAACGCCTGTTGCAACAATCGACAGTAGTGTTGGCGTGAGGAGGTTCCTGCGCAACTCCTGTTTGTTGGATTTCGTCCACCACAGCAGTTGTGCGAGGCCGCAGAGAATCCCAATAGCAATGCCCAGTGGAAGTGTCGTTGTTGAATAGTATGAGATGTCGACAGCTGTTGTCTTCCCCTGAAGGATGGTGGTGATGAGCGGTGACGACGTTCCAACCGAAACGAAGATGGCCGCGCACACTAATGCAGCAGACCCGAGAAACAGAGCGAACTCACGTGAGAAGTAGTCGTGCTGCATTGAGCCCTTCGGCATCTCTTTGCGGCGCCATAACAGCAGGCCGCCTCCCAATCCAATGAACAACACCAGCATCCCAACAAGCAGCCAGTAGGCCCACATGCCGGGGTCAACGAATGAATGCACCGAGGTTTCGCCGAGCACCCCGCTTCTAGTCAGGAATGTCGAATACAGAACGAAGATGAAGCAGAGCATGCTTAACACCAGGTTCGTCTTCACGAACGCTCCGCTCTTTCGTTGCGAGAGGGTTGTGTGGATCGCAGCAATGCCAACAAGCCACGGTACCAGTGAGGAGTTCTCGACGGGATCCCCGCCCCAGTACCCACCCCAACCGAGCGTTTCGTACGCCCAGAATCCGCCCATCATGATGGCGGCTCCGAGCACGACGCATCCGAAGACGAGCCAAGGCGTAGCAGGCTTGATCCAACTTGTGTAGTCCCGCTTCATCAGTGCAGCAACAGCATACGCGTAGGGAACACCCATCGCCGCGAAGCCGCTGAACATGATCTGTGGATGAATCACCATCCAGTAGTTTTGAAGGAGCGGGTTTAATCCCCTCCCATCGGGGGGTGTGAAGCCGGCTTCGACCTGACCGACCCAAGTTTCCCATACGTAAGAGAATGGATTCTTTACCAAGAGCATGAGCAGCAGGAACAACTCAATCAACCCGTACACTGTCATCACTTGCGGCTCATAGCCCTTCTTGGATGAATCCTGAAGCAGAAAGACCCCGATCAACGAAGTGAACAGAGTCCAGAGCAAAAAGCTCCCCTCCTGCCCTGCGTAGAACGTTGAGATGAGCAGAGGAAGAGACAACTCACGGCCGCTATAGCTCCAGACGTATGAGAATTGAAATTGATGTGTAAGGATGAGATAGAGAAGGGCTGCAGAAGTTACCATCACGCTGACCACGGTTGCGTGGAAAAAGATGCGTGCCCATTTCAACAGGCGATCATCGCTGCGCAGATGTGTCTGAAAATATAGGGCCACCGAGAGCAGGCATGTTACAAATGCCAGCTTGATCAGGATTGAACCAACCATAAGAGAACCTTTGTGAAAGAACTAAAGGCCATTGGCCTTACGTTGACTTCTTTACTTCCTCAGCCTGAGCTTCATACTTCGAAGGGCATTTGTTCAGCTCTTCGGTTGCATGAAAATACCCCTCGTCCTCTTTGTAACGCCCCTTCGCAACAACGCTGGTTGCCATCTCGAAGTTGTTCGGTGCAGCACCATCAAGCACCACCTTGCATTCCTTCCCCTGATCGTCCACGAGATAGAACGTGAACTGTATGGTCTTCGAATCGAAGGCCGATGGCTTCTCCTTGTTCCACTGTCCCTTAAGCTGCACCTTCTTGTGCGTTTTCATGGCACCGGACACGTCGGTGTACTCAACGTTGCTTTGCAGGAACGAGTATGAACCGAAGATGATGAATAGAACTACGACCACAGCCGCGACGATTACCTTGGGTTTCATAGAACGGTGTTTCCTCCTTACTTCTGTGATTGTTTCTCCAGCTTCTTTAGCTTTCCGTCGATCCGGAACAAGTACATGTAGATGCCAAACCACACAACCAACGCAATCAGCAGCACGATAAACAGCGGGTTCTGACTCAGGTATTCCATCAAACGAGTATACTCCTGTTAATGTGGTTGATGTGCTTCAATGCGTGTTGTGCGGATGCGCAGATTCCACATCCAGAAAAACAGCCCGGTAAATCCGGCCAGCGACGAAATGAAGATGATTAGCATCGTCGTGTTCATGTGCACCTTGCCCTGTACGTTCAGGATCGGTTCCGGATGCAGGCTGGCAAGAATCCTCGGCATGATGAACATGAAAAACGTCATTGTTACAGCGCCGATGATGGAGTACACCGCGGAGAGTGCTGCACGCTTCTCCTCGATTTCAACTGCGGAGCGCAGCGCAAAATACGCTCCGTAAATCAGCAGAAGGACGAAGATCGAAGTTTGCCGCGGATCCCAGTTCCAGTACGTCCCCCAACTGAAGCGAGCCCAGATAGCTCCTGTGACCGTAGCCAGCACGCAGAAGAGCAACCCGAGTCCGGCGGCTGATGCCGACTTGATGTCATCATCCATGTTCTTCCCTCGCAGATATCGAATCCCATAGATCATGCTCAGGACAAACGCCACAGCGCTCAGCCATGCCATTGGAACGTGGAAGAACATGATTCGAGCTTTCTCCTCAAGTCCCTTGATTGTCGGAAGCTCATACCAGTTCTGCGGATTGGTTGACATCGGCAGGCTCAAGCCCAGCACGATCACGGCGGTCATCCATACCCCGAGCAGAATCTTCCAGTTCATCTATTAGTCTTTCCAGATGTAGTCGAACAGGATATACGATACAGCAACCACGGCAACAATATACGAAACTAAGATGTTGAATTCACCTAATGCCTCTTCAAAAAACGCTCCTTCAGTTGCCAATCTCGTTCCATTAATGACCGTTAACAGAAGCGGCAGCAATATAGGAAATGCCAGAACGGGGTAAAGAGTTCCCTTCGTGTTGGCCCGTGCAATGATAGCGGCGATGATGGTGGCCGCCGCGGCAAAGCCTATGCTTCCGAGGGCGACAGTAACAATGAAAATGCTGTACGTCTTGATGACGAACTCACTGATGAATGCTGCGTATAGCAGCACCACAAGCGCGTTCAGGCAGAGCACAAGCACGAGGTTGAACAGCAGCTTCCCAAACAACACGGCAGTTGAAGTTGTTACCAACTGCAGCGTCATCGAGGTGCCCCTCTCCTCTTCTGAGACGAACGTGCGGCTGAGTCCCGACATGGCTGCAAAGAACACCGCCACCCACAACATACCCGAAAGTGCGCTCACCGATGCCCCCTCGCTGCCGAGAGAGAAGAGGATGATGGAGATGGTTGTAATGACAAACATGACCAAGGCGCTTATTGCGTAGCGCGTGCGCAGCTCGGACTTCCAGTCCTTGCGGAAGATGGCGATGCTTGCGCGGAGAACGCTCCCTTTGTGTGTGTTATTTCCGGACGCCAAGGTCTATCCGCTGGTCATAATGGTCGACGTCAGTGATGTCGTTCGTTGCAACGATGAGGATGCCATGCTTTCGGTGATCGTCCATGATGCCTTTGACGATCTCCAAGCCGCTCGCGTCAAGATTGGACATTGGCTCATCGAGGATGAGGATGGGAGGATGATGAATCAGAGCGAACGCGTACTTCACGCGCTGCTTCATTCCGGAAGAGAAGGTGCGCACCGGCTCATCCAGACGACCCTTCAACGCAACGCGTTCCAACAGTAGTTGAATATGGGGTTGCAATGAAGTCATCCCGCGAACGGCCAATGCAAATTGGAGGTTCTCTCGTGCAGTGAATTCCTCATACATCTGCAGGTAAGGTGAGACGAGACCGATGAATGGATGGACCGCTTCGGCAGGTGTGCTGCTGTTCACCGTGAGCTTCACATCGCCTTGAGTTGGCGTGAGCACGCCGCTGATGATCTTCACGAGCGTAGATTTGCCGGAACCGTTTGGCCCGGTGACGAGCAATGTCTGCCCCGGTGACAACGAGAATGAGATATCCTCGAAGATGACTCTCCGATTGAACACTTTCTGCAGATTGTGTGCGGTCAGCTCGGCGTGCACAATCACTTCCTCACCACAGCGATCTTCCCGGTAAAAGTCCTGCCGAGTGCTTCAAGAACAAAAAAGTAGATCCCAGTCCGCACGATCTCTCCGTTGCTCGTGGTCCCGTTCCATGCAAACGCCTGCTTCCCAGGCTGGGGACTGACTGTTTTCAGTTCTGAAGAGAAAACCAGATCCATGCTCGATGTGTACACAGAGAGAGTACCCAGTGTCTGGACACTTGAGTTGACCGGGATGTACGACGATGCCCTTCCATCGACAAGCAGGGGGTTCGGAAAGGGAATGCCTTCCGCAAGAGTCGAAGACCCAACTCCTCCCCGCACAATGTCCCAGGTGTACCAATTGGTTAGATCGGGAACATCGAGTTTGAAGAACACCCCGGCAGGCGTGTACCTATAAGATTCATCCACCTGCACGGTGTTCAGCAGGTAGGTGTAAGCGTACTGCGTGTTCGGATTCCCGAATCCGGCTGCGAAGTTGATGTTCGAAAGCGCAAGGGTAAGTGTATCAGGCATGCCCATCACCTGACAGTACTTTGCCGCGAGCGCTGGAAGTGAGCCGTTGACAGCCCGTGATGGCGGAGAAAAGGCGACTGGCGTCTGCATCATCAGCGGGTAGAACCTGCCCTCTGGATAGTGGCTCGTGTCGGCTCGACTACCCGTGAAGAAGTTCCAAAGAGTCCACTCAGAGAATGCCTGGCGGAAGCTGTACGCCACATTGCGCAGGGCGTTGTCCATCGCTTGGAGTGGTCGTGCATTTGCTACCTCTTCCCACGCATTCTTCATAACAGCTCGCCCGTAGCGCTTCTCTATGAACTGTCCCCATATTCCGCGACTGTACACAACAAAGTCGTTCGATGTGAACGCCACGTCCGGCTTCCGGAAATGGCCCAAAGAAGACCGAAGATACTGGTAGTAGTCATTTACGTTCGTGTACACCACATCCTCCATCCACACGGAGGTCATTTCGTAGAAGTACGCGTCGCTGGTCCAGTAGCCGTAGCTGCCGATCTGGATTGCGTGGTGGATCTCGTGTGCGAGAGTCACGCGCAAGCCAGGGATTCCTTTGTTGCTGTCGGGAGAGACAAACTTGAAGTCGTTGTCAATCTCCAGGAACGTTGTGTGCGTTCCTCCATCGGGTTTGTTATTGATGGGAGTTTCTGGTGTTGTGAGGCCATAGTATGAAGATCCAAGCTCCGAGATATAGATGTCATATTCAGTACCCCCGCCATTGCCATTGTCTCGTGGAGGTGGAAGGTATCCGAGCACGTCGGTTTCGTACGATGCAGTGTACATTAGGATAGCTGCAACGGAATCAACATACTGCTTCACAGTTCCAGGAATGCGTTGGTGCATGGCATCGAGCATGGCGGGAGAATTCGTGCCTGCGGTATCATAATGGATCCGGAAGAAGTTGCCCGCTCTGATGTTGGTGTCACGATCGGGACGCAGCATGAACAGATCAAGCTGGGATTGGAGAGATACTGAGAGGCTTGACCGACCGTGCAATGCCTCAGAAAGAACCGGCAACCCGCATTTGTCGGGCAGTTGGCCGCTCTCCCCTGCCGGGTGTGCCCACTGCTGAAGTGCGGCATAGGTGGTGACACGAGCGTGGCTATCGGATTCGCCTGCCATCGCGAGCGTCGCTCCGCTGGCACAGAGAAGCATGACGATGATGTGGAGAGATGTCGGTGTGGTAGTCATCGAAACGGATCGAATAGAATGGTGATTGATCCTCTCGACCCGTTTGCGAGGATGAGGTCTTTCACCCCCCGCGTCTTCAGGCTTGCCACTTGAATCGCTGTAATCCGGGTGGCAGGGCAAACGACGGAAGGTGATTCAAACCTTCGATTTCCTCTTCCGTACATGGTCAGCACGGCATTCTTCCCACTGTCAAGCCAGGTCAAGTCACTGTGGCCATCGCCATTTACATCCTCAATCAAAAGGTCGTCTTCACCTCCCGGATGCACATTGCGGACGACCTCAATGGAATCGCGGAACATGTTCTCGCCTTCTCTGCCGTACACCATCCCAATTGAATTCCGGGGTGATGACATCAGCAGGAGTAGGTCTTTGTGTGAGTCATCGTCAAGGTAGCCGGAAACTATGGACCGTACGCTTCCAGTTGAGTCCGCGAAAGAGAACAGCGTCTTCACCGTCTTGAAGTCGAACCCTTGCGGTGAGAAGGCAATGGAGAGCGTAGACTGTCTCGATCCTTTCTCGTGGGTGACGAACACCAACTCGTACCTTCCTGATCCGGAATAGTCATCAACAGTCAGGGCCGTTATCCGACCGGGCAAACTTGCGCGCAGGCTTCGCTCAAGGAATTGCTCGCCGCCGATCTGTTGAAATAATGAGACCGAAAGCGAGCCATCTTTCGGATTGGTGTATCTGACCAGCATTTCCAATTGACCCCCCAGTGAATCCTGTTTTGCGAGCAAAACATACGGGTTAGATCCGGTCGGTACACCAAACACTCCGGCCGTATTTGCAGCAACGTTCATTCGAACAATGCTGATCTTGTCGATGTTTGAGTGTGAGGCAAGAAGAGTTGGGCTTTGGCCGGCGTAAGACCTGACCGCCTTCACGGAAACCGGTTTTTCGGAGATCAAGAACGCCTGTTGGCCATCGAATCTTCCATTCCCGCGGTTCGCCAACAGAGAGATGGAAGAGGAGCCGGAATTGACAACTGCAATGTCGTTCAGACCATCTTGATTCAAGTCCACGACGGTGATTCCTGTTGGTATGCTGCCGACACCATACGTGGATGGCCACTCGAAGGTGCCAGACCATTCTGCGTTTGCGAAGGCTATGAGTCGTCTGCTGCTGCGGTCGATCAGGACAAGATCGGTCTTTGAATCTTCGTCCAAGTCATTGAGGTTGTACGCAACTATCCCGGCACCCGCCCCAAATGGAGTCGGAGCGCCAAGCTGTGTGGAGGATTTTCCCAAGTAGACATACACGACCGGCTCTGTGGCCACCAGAAGGTCAAGGTACGGATCGCTGTTGATGTTCGCATACTGGACGCGGGTCGGTGGCGCTTGGAGCCTCAACGTGCCGGCCTGCTCAATTTCTCCTGTTGCATTGCAGGTGAACATGGCAACAAGCTTCTCTTCAGGAACGCTGACCGCAATACGGAGTGTCCTCTCCTTTGTGACTGGCGAGATCGCAATGTCAGCGGGTTCACCCGGAAGCGCCACTTCCACCTGCTCGGAGTACACTGCTTGTCCGATGCCGTAGAACAGCGCGAGCTGATTCGAGAGCCAGTCCAGCACAAAGAGATCAGTGATTCCGTCGCCGTTGAGGTCGGTGGAGTGAACGTCGCTAATGGAGAGGTCCGGGAAAAGCAGCGGTCCCTGCGCAAGACTTCCATCCTTTTGCCGCAAGTATGCAGTGATGCCCACCCGTTTCTTTCCGAAGAGGAGAATATCCTTCCGCCTGTCGTTGTTGACGTCCCCGTAAGCAGCGTGCTGCGACGCGGTCTGCAAGGCGTAGCTTCTCTGAGTAAAGAGGGTGTCGATCCGCTTGAGAATGGCAAAGCTCAACCCATGGGCTGAGAGCACGCAGTATTCGGCTGGACCCTTCGGGTCGACGTGTTCCACGACTATCTCTCTTGCAACCGTGGAAAGAGAGACAGCATCCGTTTCCACGATGCCGCCCCTGCCACGCAAAGCGTAGAAGAATACCGTTGGTGTCTCCTGGGCAAGCACTGCAATCTCCGGCGGCCGTGAGGTACTGACAAGTCCTGTAGGAGTGTACCCGAGCGAAAGGTCGGTCATCGGCCCGAATGAAAGCGATGTCCGTTGGGAGAATGCGGCACTCGAGTAGAGAAGGTGGAGATAGAGAACGCTGCGGGCAATCCGGAGCCGCAGAAATGATTCCAGGTGCTCGGGAATGTCAAGACAAGAGAAAGAAAGCAAGGCAACCCTATTGTGACGATGGCTGTCGGTGCCGGAGACGGAGTTCTCTCCGTGCCAGAGCCTCTTCATATCGACGTTTTTCATCCTCCGTTTCAGGGACGATTGGTGGTACCGGAACAGGCTTACCCTGATCATCGATCGCAACGAACGTCAGGTAGGCGTTGTTCGCACGACGCATGACATTCTCCGCCAGCACATGAGCAGTCACCACTACTCCTACTTCCATCGATGAACGAAACGCCCGGTTCACGGAGGCCTGCAGGGTAACGATCTCGCCCAGCTTAATAGGGGTGAGGAAGTTTAGTTCGTCCACTGAGGCCGTGACGCATACACGTCCGCAGTGGCGTTGTGCCGCAATAGCGGCTGCAATATCAATCCAGTGCATCAGGCGACCGCCAAGGAGATTGCCAAGCTGATTCGTATCGTTCGGCAGCACAAGCTCTGTCGTGAAGACCTGGGACCGCTTGACAGGGATGCCATCCATCAGCGCGGTACCTTCTGGCGCTCTGTGAAATCACCGGAACCCATCCGTCCCGGTACATCCGATTGCTTGTCGGTCACACGATTACTCCCCTGCAACTCCTTGTCGATCCTCTCCTTGAGCTTGTCCGCTGTCGACTTCAGAACGCTGTTGGGGAACCTGTCATAGAATTTCTGCAGCTCGGTGCGCGCCTCCTCGAACTTCTTCCGTGTAATAAGCACCTGCACTTTGCCAAGGTAGGCAAGAGGCGCGTACTCGGTATCGTGATACTTTTCAATAATGTGACCGAACTCCAGAATGGACGCTTTATAGTACTCCATGGTTTCATAGAGCTGGGCAGTTTCGTAGGACTTCTTTGCGAGCCGCGTATTCAGCTCCATAATCTTCGCCGCAGCATCATCGGCGTGGGGGTGGTTGGGATAGTATTCCACGAAGGCCTGAAACTCATCGATTGCCTTTCGGGTATATTGCTGGTCAAGCATCCATTTCGGAGAGAGGTTGTAGAATGACAATGCAAGCTTGTACTGAGCCTCGGGGACGAGAGGGCTTGCAGGAAAACTCCGACGAAGGTAGCCATACTCCGTTGCCGCGACAAGGTATTCATGGCGGAGAAACCGGCACTCTGCGAGAAAGAACTGTGCCGAGTCAGCGTACGCACTTCCCTGGTGCTGCAGCGTGATGATCGTGAATTCGTTGATGGCGGGAAGGTAGTCCTCATCTTCAAACAACTCCATGGCATGTCTGAAGCGCTCCTCAACCGGGATTGTTGTTGCTTCCTCCGACGAACCGCAACCGGAACCTTGGAGTGCCGCGGCAACGATGGCAGCCAGAATGAGGATTTTCAGTAGCTGATGGCTTCTGCGATTGATTGTGTAGATAATGACCTTATCCTTTCCATTATGACGTCGATTTCAAGTTCATCCGTGACGAACGCAGGTTGAAACCCGCTTTGCACGGGCAGACATCTGAAAGAAGTCACGCGAGTACCGGTCTCATCCTTTGTTATATCAGCAGCAAAGGCGAAGCTCCGTTGAGCCCAGAACCGGTCAGGCTGATAGAACACAAAGTTCCCAAGGGAATGTACGATGTACTTCCCTTCAAATTCTTCGACGCCGTAAGGAACATGCGGATGGTGACCGAGAAACAGATCGGCTCCGCCAGCGAGTAGCTCGCGAGCGAGGTCTTTTGTGCGACGTGTTGGACGATCGGCATATTCTTCCCCACCATGGTAGCTCACGATAATGAAGTCCACCGAACCCCGTGCTGCTCTGATGTGTGGCAGAAGTTTGCCCGTGTCAGCCTCGGCCACATGTTTCTTCCATATCACGTCCTCAAAGTTCATCACATCCGTGCAAGCAAAGAAGGCAATTCGAATTCCATTCATCGTGAGGACAGCAGGCGTAAACAAGCCCGCTGTGTCTTCCGCAGTTCCCACGTGCAAAACGCCCGCCTCATCCAGATTCTGCCTCGTCTCACGGGCAGCCTGGACGCCATAGTCCAGTGCGTGATTGTTCGCCGTCGATACAATCGTGACACCGGCCTTCTTCAACGAATAGGCGCCAGCAGGAGGGCCGGTGAAGATGAGGTTATTCCTGGGGTTTTCGGTCAGACCCTTCTGATTCGACAGTTGGGATTCAAGGTTCCCAAAGACAACGTCGAATGCAGCAAACGAATCCTTGACCGCGACGAACGGGTACAGTGTATCGCCCCTGTGAATTCTCTGCCCGACTCTACGTCCGAGATTGATGTCGCCAACGGCGAGAAGCCGAATTGTGGTTGATCGTGCCTCCGGCGTATTGACGGTGTCCGGCTTAGCGGTCATGCCGGACCGCGCTTCATCCGTGCGCAATGCTCCAACACTCAGAGCGATAACACTCGCCAGTCCGCACCCAGCTAGCCACCTCATCGTCTCAGCCCTCGTCTTCGTCAGCTTCTCACATGGAACAACAGGTAGATCGCAACCGCAACGGCACCTATCGCGACCAGAGGCTCGAGAATGGAGGAGAAGAATCCCTCCTTCGGCAGTGCACCGCGTGTCATCGGGATTGACTGGCTCTCCAGCTTCTCAATCTCAGACACCTCCACCACATCGCTTAACGTCTTCATGATCGTGGAGCTCATCAGTATCGAACCTGATCTCCTGTCAACAACCTTTGCAGCAACCTCGGTGCTCACGGTTCGATCAAGCACCTTTGCGCTGAACAAGCTCCGCCGTCTGATGTTCGCGTAGGTGATTTCCACCCTCAGCACTCCCAACTCCATCTCAAACGGTGCAGTGAGCGACTGTGTTGGCCATCGCCTTCGTTCACTGATCGCCTCCAGCAGAGTTCCTTCCACGTACCAGGCTGACTCCCTGGGAAACACTGTTACTCGAACCGAGTCACCCGACGTCACGAATTCTGCGGCAGTGTCGGTCACCTCTTTGCACAATCTCTGAATCAATACGAGGTTCGATGCAGGCGGAGCT
>CAYHRX010000035.1:0-13070 GCA_964359075.1 uncultured Chitinophagales bacterium | reverse complement strand
CAACCCGCCTCCTACGGCCCAACCAACCAGCGGGGTGGCAAAGCGGATACGTCGCAGCCATCGAAAGCCAAGGCCCGCAACCTGCGACCAGGATGTCCCTCTATTTGTGGTCTTGAAGATTCCGCCGGTCGGATTTGTTGTCCATCCCACTGAATCATTGATGAAGAAGACGGATGTATTCCAACCAAGGCCCGGCGACTGGTTTCGAACCCACGTCATCCCTCCATCCGTTGTCTTGAGGATGCCAAGGAAACCAGATGCCCACCCGGTATCGCTGCCGCGGAAGGAGACATCAAAGAGCGCGTATCGTGTGGGGACGTTGTATCGGTCGATCCACGTCCCGCCCCCATCTGTGGTAACAAAAATGGCTCCATTCAGAGCCCCATCATCTCCGCCGACAATGACACCGTGCTGCTGGTTCGTGAAATGGATACGCTGCAGCTCGCCGCGAGGACGAAGAAGCTCTTCCTTCCACGTACGCCCCCCATCGGTTGTTAACACCACAGTACCTATCGATCCAACGAACCAGGCGCGCAGTGAATCATGGAAGAATGCTCCATGCAGCGCCCCGCCTGTGGGGAGCGGGTTGCGGCGCGACCAGTATGTGTCCGATCCGAAGGTGTGGACGGATGGGATTAGCAAGGTCAAAACAAAGCAAATGAATCTAAGCTTCGATTTCATGGTTGCCTCCATCTCGTTTGGTATCTTGTTGAACGAAGTTCCTCTCCTCATGCAAGGCAACTGGTGAGGTAGGATAGTTCAGCACCAATCTATCCCATCGCTCGAAGAAAAGCAAGGTGCTGCTTGAACAGCATGACATTGCCCGTTGCTAAAGCGTTATCGGTACGCCGGGGCTCAGCTCTTTGACGCGCTGCTTCAGAGGCATGGGCAGGTGCTTTCTCAGCTCGTCGGGGGTGCCGGTCAGTGCTGGGAACGTCCCATAGTGCATCCCGATAACGCGTCGTGGCTTGATCCATTTGCACGCAATAGCTCCTTCGCGTGGACCCATCGTGTACAGGTCACCGATTGGGAGCAACGCGACATGGGGACGGTGAAGTTGTCCGATGAGCTTCATGTCTGAGAACAATGACGTATCTCCCGCGTGATAGATCTTGAATCCATTCTCAAACTCCACAACAAATCCCGCTGCCTCGCCTCCGGGGAAAACCTTGCCGTCCACATCGATGTCGGAGCTGTGCCGGGCGTCGATCATGGTGACCTTGAGGTCCCCCACGCTGACCGTCCCGCCTTTGTTCATCCCCTGCGCGGTGGTCACGCCACACGACTGGAGGTAGAGGTACACCTCAAAGATGGCCAGCACTTTCGCGTTCGTTCGCTTTGCGATCTCCACAGTATTGCCGAGATGATCGGAATGCCCGTGGGAGACAAGGATCAGGTCAACCCGGCTGATCTCCTTGGCTCCGGCAGGCGCGCGGGGATTGTCAAGCCATGGATCAAAGAGGACGACTGTGCCTGCCGGCGATATTGCCTGAAATGCCGAGTGGCCGAGCCACGTCAACTGGACGTTCGGTTTTGCAGATTTACGTTCGCGTGATTTCATGAGTATATCCCTTTTCTTGATTGGTCATGGTGGGGAGAAGTGTGGCCTCTGTTCGGGCGTATGGTACTATGTTTTCGCTCCTTTTTCAAGCCGCCAAATGCTATATTAGACGTGGTCATTCGCTCATGAAAGCACTCCGTCTACAGTTGATTCTCCTGACCTCGCTCCTGACATTGCGTTTGCTGGCGAGTGCCCAGCCAGATACCACGCGCCACGGCTATCCCCTAGTGCCCTTCTTCACCACACACCCCATCACCGGCGTGTTCTGCGAGTTCCGTAACACTGGATCAAACGATCACTTTCACAATGGCACAGATATCCCGAAGCCGGATGGCTCCCCGGCGTTTCCGGTGTATAATGGCACGGTGACTGCGATCGGTACCGTCCCGTCGCAGGGGAACAATGCATATGTACGTGTTCGTTACAACGTCAGCGGTTTGCTGAAGAGTGACGCATACGTCCATATTAGTCCCAACCCGCTCCTGAGTATTGGCGACTCGGTTTTCGCGTACCAGACTGTGCTTGGCAACATTTTACCGGGGCTCGGGCATGTCCACTTCACCAATGGTAATGTCGGTGCGGAGATGAACGCCATCCGTCCAAACGGCGGACTGACACCTTACATCGACAACTATCCGCCTCGGATCGTCTCCATCAGGTTCTTCCTTCACGACACGAATATCGAGTTTCTGAACAGCCGCGTCAGCGGGGCGGTGGATATGCGCGTACAAATCGCTGAGACGAGTGCCGCCGACTCATCCGGCATCTCCAGCTCGACGATCAACAACGGGACGTACGTCGCAGGATACAAGATCCTCACTGCCGATCGTTCAATTGTCGTGTATGAACCACCATCGGCTGGCGTGCGCTTCCGGTTTGATTCACAGCCAAGCAATACATACGTGGCGAGGGTTTTCGCTCCTGGTTCCGACCTCTCGACTCACATCTACACTATTACCAACGGAGATGGCGCTGATTACATCAACACGACTCGCGTTGTAAGCTCCAACTTCTGGAATACGCTTGCGCTTCCCGTTGGCAACTACTCCGTCATGGTATTTGCGCAGGACACACGGGCGCTTGCTGACACGGACTATGTCCCCATACAGGTTACTCGACAGGATGTGATTGCTCCGGCGATTCCACGGTTGCACTCGGTGTTGAACGACAGCATCAATCGGATAACAGTTCGGTGGTACCCAAACACCGATCCCGACTTGCTGGGATACCGCCTGTACTACAGCACCAACGGTATCAACTGGAGCCTGCGGGAGAATGAAACTCGTCTCGGCCCTGCGTCTACTTCGATCTCGTATGTTCTCGGTGTTCCCGGTATGTTGTTTTTCAGACTTGCTGCAGTGGACTCGGCGTCTCCGGCGAACGTCAGCGGCTTCAGTGATGTGTATGGCATCCGGTTCAATACATCGTCCATCAGGACATTGATTGTTGATGGCTTCGACAGAACCCAGACCTCCGGCAGCTGGCACGAGCCATCGCATCCATTTGCTGTCTCGCATGGGCAGTCGATACCGGGGGACTTTGGAACGTGTGCGAATGAAGCAGTGATCGAGGGGGGAGTTTCCCTCCAGTTGTTCAATGGCGTTGATTGGCTCCTTGGTGACGAATCGGTCGCCGATACGACTTTCACGTCTGCGGAGCAAGCCGCCGTCATGAGCTATCTTCGCAACGGCGGTAAGCTGTTCGTGAGCGGCTCTGAAGTCGCGTACAACCTCGATCGTCCGACCGGCCCAACGCAGGCAGACAGAGACTTCCTGCACAACTTCCTGAAAGCGCGCTACGCTGGCGATGATGCGAATGAGTACACGGTGAACGGCGCTACAGCGACGCTGTTTCAAGACGTCAGCTTGCGTTACGGTGTTGTCGTAGAAGGCTCTCCGTATGAGGAGGACTACCCGGACTTCGTCACGCAGGAGCCAGGAGCGCACGTGGTGCTGCATTACGGTGCTGTTGGGAATCCGGTGTATGCAGGCGTCGCGTACAGAGGTACCTTTCCGGGTGGCACCAGCTCCGGAGGTGTGATATACATGGGGTTTCCATTTGAGACGATCACGATGCGGGCAACTCGTGACACACTCATGAGACGCGTGTATCAGTATCTCAACGAAGTGACCGGAGTGGAAATATCGGGGAAGGAATGGCCGGACATCTTCGAACTCAAACAGAACTACCCCAACCCCTTCAACCCGAGCACAAAAATCGGATTTCAGATTCCTGCCTCGCCGGCAGGCGGGTCAGATTACGGATTGGTGTTGCTCAAAGTGTACGATGTACTAGGCCGCGAAGCCGCAACGCTGGTGAATGAAGTAAGAGTGCCGGGGCAGTATTCGGTAACATGGGATGCTTCCGGATTTGCGAGCGGTGTGTATTTCTACAAGCTCGAAGCGGGTGACTATGTCGCCGTGCGTAAACTTGTGGTGATGAAATGATGAAACGAATCCTGTACATACTGCTTGGCGTTACCCTGGGCCTTGCTCAACTGGCGGCGCAGGTTTCGCGCAACGGCAACTACCATTTCAGAACGGAGATTGGACTTGCCGCGAAGAAGTATCCTGAGAAGACATCATGGATGGTCTCAGTGTACAACAAAGCCGGCGCGCGGGAGTACACGATTGCGAAGGAGGTCCCTTATGATGTCGGGTTTCCTGCCGTCTATCTTGCAGACGACGGGGCCTGTGTTGTCGTCAGCTCGTTCAATGGAATGGTTGAGTTCTATGCCAGCGACGGATATGTTGTTGGTACGCTCGCGCCATTTCCGTCTCCTCTCCCCGACTATGAAAGGACGATCTACTGCTCTGTTGCTGATGAGCAAGCAGCATTTGCTGTATCAGAATCCCATTCATCCTCCGCTAGACTTTTGCTAACTGACCTGCGGGGAAACAGAATCTGGGACAGACCACTTGAAGGGAAGAGCGCCGGAGGAGTATTTCTCTCTGACAAGGGGAGTTATGTTCTTGCGTGTTCCTACAGCAGTGATGGTGGGGTGAGACGCTCGAGTGTGCTTCTGAATGCGACAGGAGAGCTGCTACGGATGTTCAACACGCTTTTCCGTACGGCTGATATCTCTGAGGAGAGTGGCCATCTGGTTCTCGCTGACCGCAATGATGTTCTGATTGCTTCACTGGAGATGAGTGGGGCGGAAGCATGGTGGCGGACGCGGAAGAAGGAAAACGTGGTTACGGCGGTAAAGTGTTCAGCCGGATTCGTTGCTGCAGTTGTGGAGAGCGTCAGCGTTGAATCAGGGGCGCCGATCTACCACAATCCGAACATTGTGGTTCTGAACGGTCGCGGTGAGGTTCTCCTCACGAGAAGCCTCCACGGTTCATCAGGCCAGCCGTCGAGCATCGAGATGGACGCCGAGGCACTGCGACTTGTGGCGCCATATTCCTCACTACAAGTGAGTCTATCCGAATTGCAGAAGTAGCTCCAACCAAAAATCCGAAATCCGAAATCTCAAATCTCCAATCTCTACAACTCTTCCTCAGCTTCCCCGATACGTTGAGTATCCATATGGACTCAACAGCAGCGGCACGTGGTAGTGCGCGCCGGGATCCCTGATCTCAAACATCACTGTCACAGAAGGGTAGAAGCCTTCGGTTTCGTTGTTGTGGAAGTACGATGCCGTGTCGAACGTGAGGCGATATATCCCCGTGGCAAGCTTGGTGTTCTCCGGCAGGAGATCGCTGATTCTGCCGTCGGCATTCGTTACGCCCGAGGCGATGGTTTTCCACCGGGTACCTTCTTCATGGAAGTCCAGCACTACATGAATGCCCGTAGCCGGACGACCGCGGGATGTGTCAAGCACGTGTGTTGTGATTGGGCTGCGCATGGCTCTTCTTACCTGCGACCTATTTCCTCTCACCTAACATCTTTATGGCCTTCGGCAATACCAGCCTTGCCCACTCTTCATACATCTTTCCAGAAGGGTGGAGCCCATCGGATGCTATGAATGACATGTCTGACGCTGCATCTCGCGAGAGTGGAGTGACGTCGACATAGTGCGCTCCAGATCGCTCTGTCTCTTCACGGTTGATGGCATTGAAGTCGTCGATCTCCTGTGCGATCTTCTTGCGGTCACGTCCCTCTGCAAATGGCATCACGCCCCAGTCGGGGATAGAGAGGACGATGACATGCGACGAGTCGCCGCCAGCAAACCCGATTGCTCTCTGAAGCAAACGCTTGAATTGCTCGCGGTACTCTTCCCTGTCTCGTTCCCTGTATTGGTTATTGACGCCGACGAGTAACGACACGAGGTCGAAAGGTTCCTGTAAGTTCTCCCGATCGATGGCGGCATCGAGTTCATCGGTAGTCCAGCCGGTGCAGGCAATGATGACGGGGTCGGCGATGTCGATTTTCTGCTCGCGCAGCATTCCCGCCAATTGCACGGGCCAGCGCTCTCGTTCATCCACGCTCTCGCCAATCGTGTACGAGTCGCCAAGAGCAAGGAAGCGAAGCCTGTATGTGTCCATGAACGAAGCAGGAGAATTCCGAGACGTGCCCGGCAATGACTGGCCGCAGCCGAGAACCATAACCGACATGATGATAGAGAAAATCCACATCATTTGCGCATCTAGGCTTTCCTTCTCCTCCCATTTAATATCTTCACAAACGATCGGCTGCGTAGCTCATCGAGTGTCAGGCCGGTCACCATCGCTTCGGTCTCGGTGATGGCGCCGCAGTTGAGTCCGCGAAGGAAGAAGTTGAGCAGTCCCTGTCCGGTTGCGGCATCGTCGAACACATCGCCGATGAGCGTTGCCTGTGCGGCTTTCTCCATGAATGTCTTGAGGCGCGTTGAGGCTTGCGTGAGACCGTCGAGAAAGAACGCGTACACCGCAGCATAGCGGATGGGGAGCTGACCGGGGTGGAGGTCCCAGCCCTGGTAGTAGCCATGCTTAAGTGAATGGTTGGTGTCGTCGAAGGCCATCTTCCATGCACGGTATACGGCGGCGCGGTTCTCTGCTTTCTGCTTCGCGGTCAGTGGCTTCCCGCCCTTCTCTGCGCGGTGGCGCGGTACGGGCATCACGGTCGTTGCCCCGTCCGAAATGGAGACGCCGGTTTGGGCAAGAGCGACTTTCATCATGTGACGGGCGAAGTCGCACGCCGGGTGCATCATGCTCTGGTAGCTTGCGGTGATCTCGCAGAGTGCCGTGTAGTCATACACACCGAAATGAGCGGACGCCAGCCGCCCCTTTGCCGCTGCCACCAGGATCGGCAGAGCGGATTCTCCCCTGCCGTTGATGATCGACTGCGGCGTTTCGATCATGATCTCGAGCTTCAACGAGCCGCGCATGAGCCTTGTCTTTGCCTCAAGCATCTCGAACAGCTCAACAATGGCATTCACCTGCCCGGGTATGGTCACCTTTGGAATCGTGACAATGAAGTTGTTCGGAAGCCTGCCAGTGGTTCTTTGCGCCAGCGTGCTGATGAAGATATCCAGCGTGCGGATACCGCGCATCTTCAGCTCTTCGGTGAACGGCTTCACCCGTATTCCGATGAACGGAGGCAGTGTGCCTTCAGCCATTCCCTTGGCCATCTCTTCTGCAGTAGATGCTGCATGTCCATCCTCTTCAGCGTCCGACCTGTTCCCGTATCCGTCCTCGAAGTCAATCCGGAAATCCTCCACCGGCTCCGTCTGCAGCTTGGCAAGAACTCTATTGTAGAGCGTGTACGCGAACCATGCAGGCTCATTCACCGTCTTTACTGCAGCGGCATTTTTCTCCAGCTTCTTCCTCAAGGCTGCAATCTGGGTCGGCGATTTGGGAAGTGTCTCGTTGCCGCGGAGTCCAATGGCTTTCGCGAACGCCACGAAATCCGGGGCGTACTCACTGAGCGAGTTGAGTGCAAGGGCGCCGAGTTTCTTTGCCGTGTCGGCTTTGAATATCTGTGCACCGCCGTACACTGTGTGGACTGCTTGTCGTGTTGTTGCATCTCCGGGAAACTGCGCGCCGAATGTGAGATTAGCTGTGCGCAGTCGTGACAGCACTCCATCGAGAGTGTCCGGCGTGAGAGTCATGGGCATAGAGTCGTCTCCTGTTGGTTATACTGTGCGAAGAAGGGACACAATTGCCGCGTGTCCTTGTTGTGTTGCCTTGGCAATGGGGGTTTCGCCCGTGTCGTCCTTTACATCCCTGTTCGCTTTGTATGCGACGAGGATTTGTACCATGTCTGCGTTGCCGCTATGCGCCGCCGCATGCAAGGGAGTGATTCCGTCGTGCTGAGCGAAGTTCACATCGGCTCCCTTCTTGAGAAGATACCTGACAACCCGTAGCCGGTTCGAAGCAACAGCCGCGTTGAGCGGTGTGTTTGCCAGAAAGCGACGTAAAACTCAACCAGCAAATCGTGCCCGAAGAACGCTGCAAGGTGCAGCGGCGTCCATCCATCAGCGGAGTATGCGTGGATAAGCTGTGGCCTGCTTGTCAGGATCTCGACCGCCTTGTTCATGGAATGGCACGCCGATGCCGAGAAGATGTCGAGCGTTGCACCGTGCTTGGCGAGAAGGTCGGCGAGTTCCTTTCTGCTGTTGTAGACTGCGAAGGATACAAGTGAAACGCCTTCAGGGTTCGTTGCATCCACGACGCCCGGATCGGTTGTGATGAGCCTGAGCAGTGTCTCGCTGTCTCCCTTCTGCACAGCTTCAATTGCCTGCATTGCGGTTGTGGTGTCTCCTGCCATACGTGTTATGAGCTGACCAGCTTCTCCATACGAAGTCTGGTGATCTTGCGCTGTTCCTCTGCTGCGATGTGGATTTCGTCTACCGGTGTGTTCCTGAGTCGTTGTGTCAACAGTGCGAGCATTTCGTCCGCGGTCTTACCTGTCGCGCAGACAATGAAGGTGTAGCCGAATCTCTTTTCGTACTCAGTATTGCCGGCAGCGAGCCGCCGCAGTGTCTCCTCAGACGCACTGCGCGCTCCCGACTGCTCTCCCTCTGCCCACGTCCTTGTTGACGAAAACGTCTCACGTAACGAGTTGATGTCACCAATCTTCGGGTGATGGGAGAAAGCCTCTTTCCAGTCGTCAGCAGGGAGGCGTTGCCAGATGGAATCTGCCGTCGTGAACAACTCCTCCTCGCTGAGGAAGGGTCTCTTGAGAGACATGTTCTTTGCCCACTGAGCAGACCCGCAACAGCGGGAAAGGACGATGGCAGCTTCAACGCGTGACAGTAGGTTTAGTTCATCAAGCGTCATTGATCCTGCATTCTTGCTTCTTGCGTCTCGAATCTGTCGAGCCTTTAACCTATCAACCTTCCACCTTCGACCTCACGACTCCCCACACCCTCAACCTGCTCACACCCCCGTCGGGAAAGATATTCAGCCGCACGTGTGTGCATGGGCCGACGTCCTTTAGTTCATTCTCAAAGAAATGTCTTGTGTCTGCCTGGAGTTTGGTCTTCGGCAGCATCTCCTTCCATTGTGTTGATGGGGAAGACAATGTCTCTACCGTTGAGCCGGACGTTGAGGAACATCCTTCAATCGAACACTGGTCGGGATAGTTGCCTTTGAAGTGGTTCGTGTCCACCTCGATCCTTTTGATGGTGCCCGGCCTTCCCAGTGCGATGATCGCCCAGTCGTAACCTGGTCCGCGGCGACGTTTGGTTTCCCAGCCATCGCCCATGTTGGCAGCGCGTCCGGGCATGATCAAGTTTTGTCCTGAGCCAAAAAACATATCGCTTGTGGCCACCACCACGCCACCGTTTTGCACTGCCGCCAGATCAATCTGTTCATCCGGCCCGTGCTTGCTCCAATCGGGGAGGACTTCCCCGTACACGCGTAGTCGTGCAACACCGCCATCGGGATAGATGTTGAGGCGGATGTGAGTCCAGCGTTTGTCGCTTGCGATCTGGAAGATGTTCTGAGACCCGGGATTGAGCGTCGAATTCGGAAGCACTTCAGTCCACGCGGCATTGTTGTTTGCCAGAGTTTCTACCGAAGTGGAATCATCGATGCACGCTGCGTCAATTGAGGCGAAGGGGGGATGGTTGCCGAGGAAGTGGTTCGTATCGATATCAACACTCTTGATAATGCCGGGAAGCCCCAGCTTGATGATGCACCAGTCATGACCGGGAGTTCTCTTCCTCCGACTTTCCCATCCGTCCATCCATTTGCCCCTGTTGGTGTACCTATCGGGGATGAAGATCCCGCGTCCCGGTTTCAGCAGGTTCTCCTTCTCGGCGAAGAACTCATCGCTGGCAAGCAACGCCTGTCCGCCAACCCGCTCTGCCGCAAGATCAATCATCGACGGTTCATGCTCCTCTTCTCTGACAGTGAGAAGTTGCTTGTGGCAGCGGGCATGACTCCTTTGGGAGTCACAACGCGGGTACTGCGGATGACAAAGGACTGATGGTGCATTCTGGGAGTTCTGAGGTAACGGATTGACGATGTCGGAAATCCTGTTGGTGTAAAGAATAGAACGTCTTGAAAGTAGATCGTGTATAGAGAATGTGTTCCGTCAGGCTACTGTTGCCTTCCTTGATTTCCTGCCAGATTCTCTTCTTTGTGGCAAAGGTCCAACTTGTATGGATGATGAGTGCCGTACACAGTAACAGCAGTAGGCTTGTCAGAACCCAGAAGATTGTCATTGGAAGAGACTCCGCTAGAGTATTTTACTTTGAACCGTCCACCGCAGTGCTTACTATCCTTCTTCGTTCGTCCAAATGGTATCCAACAAAGCACGGAAAATCAAGAGAAACCTTTCCACAAGTTTATCATGACGGAAAGACGCCCCCCGATCTGCTTCTTGCCTTGAAACTTCGGCGGAGAATTGCTACCCTTTAGCAAGGGTTACGTGTCCCTTCAAGGCATTCCTACCACGAACGCAGAGCGCCGATGGGTTCCACGGTTTTATTCGTGCTGGATGGGAACATTGTTGAGCTTGACTTCAGCCGCTACACCGGACTCAGCCCTACCACGACTGTCCTGAATTTTCTCCGGAGTCTGCCAACCCACAAGGGCACAAAAGAAGGCTGTGCAGAGGGTGACTGCGGCGCATGCACAGTGGTGCTGGGTGAGCTTGGTGCTGGCGGGAAAGTGAATTACAGGTCCGTTGACTCGTGCCTTGTCTTCCTGCCAATGATTCATGGCAAGCAGTTGGTCACCGTCGAGAACCTCAAGTCGAACAACGGAGAGTTGCATCCCGTTCAGGGTGCAATGGTGGAGACCAACGGCAGTCAGTGTGGATACTGCACGCCGGGTATTATCATGTCAATGTTTTCGCTGTACAAGAACCGTGATCATCCTACCCGTGCCGAGATTGATGATGCGCTTACTGGCAACCTCTGTCGGTGCACAGGATACAAACCCATTGTGGAAGCTGCAGCACACTCCTGCGTGATGGGAGGGAGCGATCAGTTCACCGAACATGAGTCCCACGTCGTCTTTCTTCTGAAGTCCATTTCTCCCGGACCACTTTCCCTCAAGACTCCCCGACAACAGTATTTCCGGCCGGTCACGCTCGAACAAGCGCTCTCTCTGAAGCACGATCACCCCAATGCCGCTGTCATCTGCGGCGCGACGGATATTGCCCTCCGGGTAACCAAGAACCACGAGCTTATCCCGCTGGCCATCGATCTTTCGGGCGTGGATGAATTGAAGGATGTTGTTGATGATGGCAACGAGTTGCAGGTCGGTGCCGGCGTGACGTTGAGCGACTTGATGCCGAGACTGGCTGACGGATTTGTTGCGTTGCGAGACATGCTTGCAGTGTTCGGCTCACAGCAGATCAGAAATCTTGCCACTCTCGGTGGCAACCTAGGCACAGCTTCACCCATTGGCGATACGCTTCCTGTGCTGATGGCGTACAACGCACGGGTCGCGCTCGCGAGCGTGGGTGGCAAAAGGGTGGTGGCGCTTTCAGAGTACATCAAGGGCTACCGCCAGACCGATCGACGGGCGGATGAGCTTATCACGGCCGTGGTCATCCCCAGAGTTCCTGCCGGGGTGGGCGTACGATCGTACAAGGTGTCCAAGCGAAAAGACCTCGACATCTCCACCGTCAGCGGTGGCTTCAGGCTTCAAATCAACCAGCATAACAACGTGGTGGAATCGATTCGTCTCGTGTACGGCGGCATGGCGGAAATGGTGAAGCGGGCACGGACAGCCGAGCAGTTTGTCATCGGCAAGAAGTGGGAGCGAGAGACGGTGGAACAGGCAATGAGGCTGATCGACAGCGACTTTGCGCCGATCTCAGATGTGAGGGGAAGCGCTGAGTTCAGGCGTGTTGCGGCGAGGAACTTGCTGATGAAGTTTTGGAGTGAAACGAGGCTGGAGCAGCCGTTTGGCTTGCCACAAGAGAAATAGATGCTAGTGGCCAATCTGCGCAAAATGAATATGGACGAGTGCTGCACTATGGCCATGGCCGCCACCAGAAGTAATAATGACATATATGTCGTAGGCTGGTTTTGTGGCACACCCACCTATGTAACTCAATGACGTGCTTGAGAATACCGTGACACGAATTTCCTTGACTCAAATCTCCGCATGCTGTATATTTACCAGTGCAAAATCCCTCGGAGTGAAAATCTCCGAGTCTTATAGCCCCTCATCCATGTACTTCTTGGATGAGCCTTACAGTCCCGGGGAGTCATTATTGGCTCCCCGTTTTGATTTTTTGTAGACCAACCACACCTGGAGTCACGCACCATGAACGTCAAGATCTTCATCGACTTCTGGAATCTGCAACTCTCATGGAACGAGTATCACAGCAGACTCGGCAATACATCACGAGTCAAAATTCCGTGGGAGAAAGCTCTTCCCCAAGTTCTTCTCAGCAAGGTCGGCAGTAATGCCGTCTATGCAGGTACTCATGTGTATGCTTCCATCAATCCGCGGAGCCCAAACGACAGAAAACTAAACTCCTTCCTCCAAACTATGGACATGTTTCAGGGGTACAAGGTTAATGTCAAAGAAAGAAAGCCAGCCAAACCCATCAAGTGTCCGAATGAAGGATGTCGCAAAGAAATCACCCGTTGCCCGCACTGCTCAAATGAACTGATCAGAACGGTCGAGAAGGGCGTTGACACCATGATTGCAATTGAGTTGTTCCACTATGCACTCGACAACGTGTACGACAAAGCAGTTCTCATCTCCGGTGACGAGGATTTTGTCCCAGCAATTGAGTATATCCAACGTCGAGGCAATCACATCATTCACGCCGGATTCAAGAACCAAGCATCTGCAATTAAGAAGGCATGCTGGGCGCATATCAACTTTGAAGACATCATGACTGAATTACTGGCTCCAACTCCTTGATGGTGTGCCACAAACCGAAACGGAATGTACGGCTCAGTTGGTGGCGGCCACGAACACATAACACTTTGTAAAAGGTCAGAGTCCCCGCCAGACAGCGGCGGGATTTCGCTGAGAGACGCTCAACAAGAGAAAAGTTATCCCCGGTCATCGTTGCGGAGGCAACGATGTGCTGTGTGTTGTTTTGCCCCAAAGGTGCATCCGCCCGGGGCGGAGAACTTTCAGTTTCCGATATGCAGGTTTCCGCCTAC